>NZ_JBNCAB010000081.1:0-35011 GCF_049805555.1 Burkholderia sp. DN3021
GGCACCGGCTGCCCGCGGCCGAAGCGCGCGACCGCGCGCGCGAGCGAGCGCAGCGGCTGCTGCAGCTGCCAGGCCGCGAACAGCGCGGCGATCACGCCGGCCGAGAAGATCGTGCCAAGCCACAACAGCATCCGGTCCAGCGAGCGCGGCGGACGCAGCGGCTGCACGGGCACCACGATCCAGTTGCGGTCGGTCGGCTCCTTGACCCACAGCACCGGCGGATGGCCCGGCGCGCCGATCTCGACTCGCGTGCCGGGCGGCATCCGCTCGCTGACATCGTCGCGGAACCGCTTGAGCGCCGCCGGCAGGTTCGACAGATCGCCGTTCGGCACGTCGGCGCTGTCCGGCGTCACGAGCCGCACGCGCGACGGCAACGGCTGGTCAGGCGTGCGTTCGACGTGCTGGCGCACCGCGTCGACCAGGAACGCGGCCTCCTCGACCGCGTAGCGCGTCTGCATCTGGTTGCGCTCGAGCCGCATCGCGAAAAACCACGCGAAGTGCGACAGGAGCAGGACGCCGACGACGAGCAGCGCGAGCCGCCCGAACAGCGAATCAATGGGTTTGCGCATGGGCCTCGCCGTCGGGCACGAACACGTAGCCGCGCCCGCGGACCGTCTGGATGAAGCGCGGCGTCGACGGATCCGTTTCGAGGATGCGGCGCAGGCGCCACACCTGGACGTCGATGCCGCGGTCGGTGCCGTCGTACTCGGGCCCGTGCAGCAGCTCGAGCAGCCGCTCGCGCGTGAGCGTGCGCAGCGCATGGTTCACGAAGATCTTCAGCAGCGCGAATTCGCTGCTCGACAGCGTCGCCGGCTTGCCGTCGACCGACAGCGTGCGCGCCTGGAAGTCGAGCACGAAGCGACCGAACGCGAACGGTTCGCGCTGTTCGGGCGCGGCCGCCGACGGCGTCGCGCGGCGGCGGCGCAGCACGGCCTGCACGCGCGCGAGCAGCTCGCGCGGGTTGAACGGCTTGCCGAGGTAGTCGTCCGCGCCGAGTTCGAGCCCGACGATGCGGTCGACGTCGTCCGCACGCGCGGTCAGCATGATCACGGGAATGTCGTCGCCGGCCGCGCGCAACTGGCGCAGCGCGGTCAGGCCGTCCACGCCCGGCATCATCAGGTCCAGCACGATCAGGTCGGGCCGCTCGCGCTCGAGACGCTTCTCGAGCGTCGCCGCGTCGTGCAGCACGGACACTTCCATCCCCTGGCGCACGAGATAGTCGCGCAGCAGGTCTCGGAGTTCTTGGTCGTCGTCGACGATGAGGATCTGGGTAGTCATGGCTCGAAGTTTACCGCGCGAGGGCGGAGTCGAAGAACGAAACAAAGGGATGAAAGGGTTACTGCGGGTTACCGCGCAAGGGAACTGTAATGCGCGGTAACCGGGCTGCCGCCCCACGTAACACCGGCCGGGGCCGGCATCGCTAACCTGCGTCTTACCGGATGCGGTACGCGGCTTTCCCCGTATCGCATCGCCGGACCCTCTGGATACAAGGAGTTTCTGAAATGTATAAGAAGACTTCCCGCGTGGCCATCGCGGCCGCCACTGTGCTCGCCCTCGCATTCGGCACCGCGCATGCCGCGCAGCCCACCGACATGCCGCCGCCGGGCGGCCCCGGCATGCACCAGATGCACGGGCACGACGGCGGCCCGTTCGGCGCAATCATGAAACTGCACGACCAGCTGAAGCTCAACGCGTCGCAGGAACAGCAATGGCAGACGGCCGTCAACACGATGAAGCAGAACCGTGATGCGATGCGCAAGAGCCACGAGCAGATGCGCGAGCAGTTCAAGGCGCAGCAGAACCAGCCGATCCTCGACCTGAACGCGATGCACGCCGCGCGCCAGCAGGCCGAACAGCAGAACACGCAACTGCGCGAGCAGACGTCCGCCGCGTGGCTCGCGTTCTACAACGGACTGAACGACCAGCAGAAGACCACGGTCAGCACGGCGCTCAAGCAGCAGTACGCGCAGATGCAGCAGCGCCACGAGAAGATGAAGGAGCGCTGGGAACAGCATCGCGCGGCCAAGGGCGCGTCGGCGCCGGCGCAGTAAGCCGGCAGGCCGCTCCGCGGAGCGGCGCCGAAGGGGGCGCGGGCACCGGCCCGCGTCCCCTTTTTTTTGTTTCACGCGACGTCGAACAGCAGCACCTCGGCCGCGCGGCCGCGCGCGAACGTGACCGCGTCCACGCCGCCGATGCCCGCGCCATCGCCCGCCGCCAGCGCGCGGCCGTTGATCTCCACCTCGCCGCGCGCCACATGCGCGTAAACGCGGCGGCCGGCCGGCACGTCGAACGCCGCCCGCTCGTCCCCGTCGATCCATCCCGCGAAGATTCGCGCATCCGCGCGCACCGGCAGCGAGCCGTCGTCGCCGTCCGGCGACGCGACGAGCCGCAGCCGGCCGCGTTTCTCGTCGTCGGCAAAGCGCGTGTGCGCATAGCCGGGCCGGCCGCCCGGCCCGGCCGCTGCGAGCCGGATCCGCAGCAGGCGCAGCGGCCGGTCGCGCGACGCGTTGGTTTCGCTCAGCAGGATGCCCGTGCCGGCGCTCGTGCGCTGCACGCCGCCCGCGCGGACGATCGCGCCGCTGCCCAGGCTGTCGCGGTACGCAAGCGTGCCGTCGAGCACGTAGGTGACGATTTCCGCATCGCGGTACGGACGCATGCCGAAACCGCGGGTCGGCGCGATGCACTCCTCGCTCAGTTCGCGCAGCGCGCCGAACGCCGGCGCGCCGCCGCGACCGGCGGCGCCGGGAAAGCTGTGATGGGATTCGTGCCAGCCGTGGCTGCGCTGGTCGCGATCGGCGGCACGACGGATCTGGAACATGGGGCGGGCACTCCGGGAGGCGGGGTCTCTTTTCGGGTTTACCTCCACTGTAGGGGCGCGCCGACGGCGCCACAATCCGCCGCCCGCGCACCGCATCGTTGCACCCGCACATTCAATTGCCGAAATATTCGTTGCGAATACCGCGATTGTCGCAACAGCCGAATCGAAGAATCGAAGAATCGATCGATCGCGCCGGATTGCCGTTTTCCGGGTATCGCGTTCGGGTAAAATACCGCCCTTTTGGCGTTCGCCCGTCCGGCGGCCGCCATCGCCAGAACGCCGATCGGCGAATTTTGGCCGTCTAGAATACGCCGCGGCGCCCGGTCCGACCGGCCGCGAGCGCCCCCGGAAAGTCAGCAACAGAAGGATGGAAATGAAGAAGGCCGCCCTGTGCGCCGCCCTCGCCCTCGTGGCGGGCAGCGCCTTCGCGAAGGAGTGGAAGACCGTGCGGATCGGCGTCGATGCCAGCTACCCGCCGTTCGAGTCGACCGCGCCGAGCGGCGAGATCGTCGGTTTCGACGTCGATCTCACCAAGGAGATCTGCAAGCGGATCAACGTGAAATGCGTGTGGGTGGCGCAGGACCTCGACGGGATCATCCCGGCGCTGAAGGCGAAGAAGTACGACGTCATCGTGTCGTCGCTGACCGTCACGGACAAGCGCCGCGAGCAGATCGACTTCTCCGACAAGGTGTACGACGCACCGGCGCGGATGATCGCAAAGACCGGCTCGCCGCTGCTGCCGACGGTCGCGTCGCTGAAAGGCAAGCGCGTCGGCGTCGAGCAGGGCTCGACGCAGGAAACCTACGCGAAGGCGTACTGGGAACCGCAGGGCGTGACAGTCATTCCTTACCAGAATCAGGACCAGGTCTATACCGATCTCGGCTCGGGCCGCCTCGACGCGACGCTGCAGGACGAACTGCAGGCCGACTACGGCTTCCTGCGCACGCCGCGCGGCAAGGGCTTCGCATTCGCCGGGCCGGAAGTGAAGGATCCGAAAACGATCGGCGACGGCACCGCGATCGGCCTGCGCAAGGAAGATACGGACCTGAAGCTCAAGATCAACAACGCGCTGGCCGACATGCACAAGGACGGTACGTACGACCGGCTGTCGCACAAGTACTTCTCGTTCAGCGTCTATTCGGCTTCGGCCCGCTGAGCGCCGACAAGAAGAAGCAACGGATGCGGGGGCGGCCCTGCGTCCGGGCAGTACAGGCAGTCAACCACGCGCCGCCCGCCCCCTTGCCCGCCGCTCGCGCGACGGGCTGGCCCGGCACCGTTGCCGGGGCGGACGGTCATGATACGCACGGGGCGTTCCGCGCAGCTTGGCGGGCGCGTCTTTCGCGGCGCACCGCGTGCGCCCTCAGGGACCACACCAGGGACCACATATGTTTCTACAAGGTTACGGCCCGCTGATCCTCGCAGGCACCTGGCAAACCGTCAAACTGGCGGTGCTTTCGCTTGCGCTGTCGTTCCTGCTGGGTCTGCTCGGCGCGGGTGCGAAGCTGTCGCGCAATCGCGTGACGCACGGCATCGGCACCGTCTACACGACGCTGATCCGCGGCGTGCCCGACCTCGTGCTGATGCTGCTGCTGTTCTACAGCCTGCAGATCTGGCTGAACATCGCGACCGACGCGCTCGGCTGGGACCAGATCGACATCGACCCGTTCCTCGCCGGCGTGCTCGTGCTCGGCTTCATCTACGGCGCGTACTTCACCGAGACGTTCCGCGGCGCGTTCCTGTCGGTGCCGCGCGGCCAGCTCGAGGCCGGCAGCGCGTACGGGATGACGAACTGGCAGGTGTTCACGCGGATCATGTTCCCGCAGATGATGCGCTTCGCGCTGCCGGGCATCGGCAACAACTGGCAGGTGCTCGTGAAGTCGACCGCGCTCGTGTCGATCATCGGCCTGGCCGACGTCGTGAAGGCGTCGCAGGACGCCGGCAAGGGCACGCTGCGGTTCTTCTTCTTCACGCTGATCGCGGGAGCGGTCTACCTCGCCATCACGACGATCTCGAACTTCGTGCTGATGTGGCTCGAAAAGCGCTACTCGACCGGTGTCCGCAAGGCTGACCTATGATCGAACTCATCCAAGAATACTGGCGCAACTATCTCTACACCGACGGCTATCGCATCACCGGCGTCGCGATCACGCTGTGGCTGCTGGTCGTGTCGATCGGCCTCGGCTTCTGCCTGTCGGTACCGCTCGCGGTCGCGCGCGTATCGAAGAGGAAGTGGCTGTCGAGCGCCGTGTGGCTCTATACGTACGTGTTCCGCGGCACGCCGCTCTACGTGCAGCTGCTGCTCTGCTACACGGGCCTCTACAGCCTGCAGGCCGTGCGCGGCACGCCGATGCTCGACGCGTTCTTCCGCGACGGGATGCACTGCACGCTGCTCGCGTTCACGCTGAACACCTGCGCGTACACCACCGAGATCTTCGCGGGCGCGATCAAGGCGACGTCGTACGGCGAGATCGAAGCCGCGCGCGCGTATGGGATGACGCCGTTCACGATGTATCGCCGCGTGATCCTGCCGTCGGCGCTGCGCCGCGCGCTGCCGCTGTACAGCAACGAAGTGATCCTGATGCTGCACGCGACGACGGTGGCGTTCACCGCGACCGTGCCGGACATCCTGAAGATCGCGCGCGACGTGAACTCGGCCACCTACATGTCGTTCCACGCGTTCGGCATCGCCGCCCTGCTCTACCTCGTGATCTCGTTCGCGCTCGTGTGGCTGTTCCGCCAGGCCGAGCGCCGCTGGCTCGCGTATCTGCGCCCGCAAGGCAAGTAAGTTTCCGCAGGACTATTGATGAATTCCCAGACCCAGAAGCTTTTCGTCGACGATCTCCACAAACGCTACGGCAGCAACGAGGTGCTCAAGGGCGTGTCGCTGAAGGCGAACGCCGGCGACGTGATCAGCGTGATCGGCTCGTCCGGCTCCGGCAAGAGCACGATGCTCCGCTGCGTCAACTTCCTCGAACAGCCGAACGCCGGCCGCATCTTCGTCGACGGCGAGGAAGTGCGCACCGCCCTCGACAAGGCCGGCGCGCTGCGCGCGGCCGATCCGAAGCAGTTGCAGCGCGTGCGTACCAAGCTGTCGATGGTGTTCCAGCACTTTAATCTCTGGTCGCACATGAACGTGCTCGAGAACGTGATGGAAGCACCGGTGAACGTGCTCGGCATCCCGAAGAAGGAAGCCGAGGATCGCGCGCGCGAATATCTCGAGAAGGTCGGCCTCGCGCCGCGCGTCGAGAAGCAGTATCCGTCGCACCTGTCGGGCGGCCAGCAGCAGCGCGTCGCGATCGCGCGCGCGCTGGCGATGCACCCGGACGTGATGCTGTTCGACGAGCCGACGTCGGCGCTCGACCCGGAGCTGGTGGGCGAAGTGCTGAAGGTGATGCAGAAGCTCGCCGAGGAAGGCCGCACGATGATCGTCGTCACGCACGAGATGGGCTTTGCGCGCAACGTGTCGAACCACGTGATGTTCCTGCACCAGGGCCGCGTCGAGGAAGAAGGCGTGCCGGCAGAGGTGTTTGCCAACCCGAAGAGCGAACGCCTGCGCGGGTTCCTGTCGGGCAGCCTCAAGTAACGCACGTAACGTACGCAACGCACGACGTGCGAACGGGCGCCCCGCGGGGCGCCCGTTTTGCGTTTACGCGGCGCTCACCGGCGCGCCGTCGGCGAACGCGCGCAGTTCGTCGCCCGCGAGCCGGTAACGCACCCATTCGCTCTGCGGCGCGGCGCCGACGCTCTCGTAGAAACGGATCGCCGGCTCGTTCCAGTCGAGCACGCTCCATTCGAATCGCCCGCAGCCCGATTCGACCGCGATCCGCGCGAGCGCCTTCAGCAGCCGCAACCCGGCGCCCGCGCCGCGAAAGCGCGGCGACACGTACAGATCCTCGAGATACAGCCCCTGCCGGGCAAGCCAGGTCGAATACGAGAAGAAATACACGGCGAAGCCGGCCGGCTCGCCGTCGACCTCGCACACCAGCGCGCGCGCCGGCGACCCTTCGCCGAACAGGCTGCGCTCGAGCGACGCGGGTGTCGCGATCACTTCGTGCTCCGCCTTCTCGTAGACGGCCAGCTCGGTAATGAAACGCAGGATCAGCGGCACGTCGGCGACGGTGGCAGTACGGATGTCGATTTGCACGGGTTGAGCCCTCCTCCGGCCCGGACTTGAAACGGAAAACGGCGCCGCGCAGCCGCGCTGGCGCCGATCAGACCGTCATGCTACGTTCATGCCATGCCTGCAGGAAGTGCAGTTTCTTCATCTTGACCTGAACATGATGCATCCCGACCTGCGCCGTCTCGACCTGAACCTGCTGCTCGCGTTCGACGCGCTGTACCGCCACCGGTCGGTCGCCGCGGCCGCGCACGAGCTTGCAATGAGCCCGTCCGCACTGAGCCACGCGCTCGCGCGGCTGCGCGACGCGATCGGCGACGCGCTGTTCGTGCGCCTCGGCAACGAGATGCAGCCGACCGTGCGCGCCGACGACATCGCCACGTGGGCCGGCGACGCGCTCGACGCGATGTCGAAGGGGCTCGCCCGCGCGCGCCGCTTCGATCCCGCGCAAAGCGATCGCACGTTCGTGTTCGCCGCGACCGACTACACGGCATTCGCGGTGCTGCCGGCGTTCCTCGCGCGCATCCAGCACGTCGCGCCGCGGCTGCGGATCCGCGTCGTGCATTCCGACCGGAAGATTTCCGTCGACGAGCTGGCGGCCGGCCGCATCGATTTCGCGCTCGGCTACCACGAGGAATCGACGGCCGACGCGCCGGGTATCGAGGATTTCGACTGGTTCTCCGACGACTACGTCGTGATCGCAAGCGCCGCGCATCCGGACATCCACCGGCGGCTGACGCTCGACCAGTACCTGGCGGCCCGCCACGTAGTCGTCACGCCGTGGAACGAAGCGCGCGGCGTCGTCGACTACGTGCTCGACCGGCTCGGCCTCGCGCGGCAGGTCGCCGTGCAGTTGCCGACCGTGCTCGCCGCGCCGTTCGTGATCGCGGAATCCGCACTCCTGATGACCGTGCCGAACCGCGCCGCGCAGGCGCTGCGGCACGCGGCGCCGATCCGCATCTTCCCCGCGCCGTTCGAAATCCCTCGCTACACGCTGAAGGTCTACTCGCACGCGAAGCATGCGCGCACCGATGCGCACCGCTGGATTCGCGCGCAGCTGCTCGACGCACGGCCGGGCCCGGGCTGAACTCGATACGCCGCAGCCGCACGCCTTATGCGGCGGGCGTTGCAGGCACGGACAGCGGCATCCGGCGGCCGCCGAATCATTACGAAACACTTACCGATTTCACGTCTTTCGCGCTTACGCCCGCGCCTCTGCAACGTCAATAGTGGCAATCCTTGACCCATGTACGCGGAATTCATGTCTCCCTTGCGGGACAAGGGTTTTCCGGTAATTGCGAACCCCTATGCCACCCGTTGCGCACTGTGTTGCATGGCAAATTGGCGACAGGTGTTAGTCAAACAACGATTTCCATCGCCACAAAATTGTATTTTTGCTAAATTAGTAACCAAAGTAGCAAAACGAAGTTCGTGAAATGTAGTTTAGCTTCACGACACAACAAGGAGACCCCGCAGGCCGACCCGGCTGCGCGGGACCGCTCAACGGTTTTCCGTCTGCTTGCCCGCGTGCCGCGCTTACCGGCCCTGCACGAGGTCTCCCTGGTTATCCCGCTTTTGCCCGGCGCTCGCGCTCCGGGCATCTCGTGCAGTCTGGGTTGACTTTTTGACAGGGTATGGAGGAGATGATGAAGAAAGCTTTGGTCGCGGCCGCGCTGATGGCTGCTGGGGTGGTGACGGCGCACGCGCAGAGCAGCGTCACGCTGTATGGCCGTCTGGATGCCGGCATCGAGTACTTGAACGGCCTGCAAAACGGCCACCAAGTACGCGCGGAAAGCGGCGACTGGGGCACGAGCCTGTGGGGCTTGAAGGGCAGCGAGGACATCGGCGGCGGCAACAAGGTCCTGTTCCACCTCGAAGGCGCGTTCAACACGATGAACGGCGGCCTCGGTACGTCCGGCTCGATCTGGGATCGTTTCGCGACGGTCGGCATCTCGAACGACCGCTACGGTACGCTGCTGTTCGGTCGCGAACTCGCGATCGCGAACGGCGTGTGGGACTTCGATCCGCTGGGCCAGTCGAGCTGGTCGTCGGCATCGCTCGTGCGCGGCCGCAACTGGAACAAGACCAGCAACAACGTGTCGTACCAGTCGCCGCAGCTCTACGGCTTCGACTTCTACGGCCAGTTCGCATTCTCGAACTCCACCAGCTTCAACGGCAACACTGATTCGACGAAGGACGGTCGCGCTGCCGGTGCGCAGATCACCTACACGAACTCGCTGTTCCAGTTGCGCGGCATCTATGATGAAGTGCGCGACGCCAACGGCAGGTTCTCCGACGTCTTCAAATACTCGCGTGAATACTTCGCGGGCGTGAACGTGTTCCTCGGCCAGTTCAAGCTGCAGGCCGCCTACCAGTCGTCGCACGCGGATGGCAGCGGCGGCCCGCCCGAGAACGCCGGCATCACCGGCACCCAGCAGGTCTGGGGCGGCGTGACGTGGCAGGCCACGCCGGCGGCGGCGCTGATCGCGGCCGTGTATCACGTGAACGCGAACCACGGCGGCGGCAACGCGAACATCTACACGGTCGGCGGCACGTACAACATCTCGAAGCGCACGCTGTTCGACGTGCAGGTCGCGACGGTGCGCAACAGCTCGACGGCCAACTTCGGCCTGAACGCCAACGGCGCGGGCACGGCCGTGTCGACCGGCAACCCGCATCCGGGCGGCAGCCAGACCGGCGTCTACGCCGGCATCCAGCACCTGTTCTGATCAGGCGCCGTCCAAAGAACGATTCGGCAACACTTTCCACGCTGCTGCGAGAGGCGCGTATCGGTGCGGTACCCAACCGGGTATCGCACCGTTTTTTATTGGCGGGCCGGTTTCGCACGGCCCACTGACGAATACGGTGCTCAGACGGCCGCTTCGTTCTCTTCGCCGGTACGGATGCGGATCACGCGTTCGACGTCCGACACGAAGATCTTGCCGTCGCCGATCTTGCCGGTGCGCGCCGCGCCGATCACCGCGTCGATCACCTGGTCGACCTGCGCTTCCGCGACGACCACCTCGATCTTCATCTTCGGCAGGAAGTCGACGACATATTCGGCGCCGCGATACAGCTCGGTATGCCCCTTCTGGCGACCGAAGCCCTTCACTTCCGTCACGGTCAGGCCCGTGAGACCCACTTCGGCGAGCGCTTCGCGGACTTCGTCCAGCTTGAACGGCTTGATGATGGCTGTGATGCGTTTCATGATGGTTGTCCCTCAATGCTCGTTTGGATGAAAAATCGCGATCCCGATTGTAAGCCGTGCGGTAAGCCGCGCACGGGTCAGTCGAGACGCTCGGTAAAGCGCGACGTGATCGGATAACGCCAGTCGCGCCCGAATGCGCGATGCGTGACGCGGATGCCGATCGGCGCCTGGCGGCGCTTGTATTCGTTGATCTTGATGAGCCGCGTCACGCGTTCGACGTCGGCCTGCGCGTAACCGGCCGCGACGATCTCGGCGAGCGGCCGGTCTTCTTCCATGTACATCCGCATGATCGCGTCGAGCACGTCATACGGCGGCAGGCTGTCCTGGTCGGTCTGGTTCTCGCGCAGCTCGGCCGACGGCGCGCGCGTCAGGATCCGCTCGGGGATCACGTCGCGCAGCCCGTAGTCGGCCGTCTCGTTGCGATAGCGGCAGAGCCGGTACACGAGCGTCTTCGCTATGTCCTTGATCACCGCGAAGCCGCCGGCCATGTCGCCGTACAGCGTGCAGTAGCCGACCGCCATCTCGCTCTTGTTGCCGGTCGTCAGCACGATCGAGCCGAACTTGTTCGACAGCGCCATCAGCAGCGTGCCGCGGATGCGCGCCTGGATGTTCTCCTCGGTCGCGTCTTCCGCGCGGCCCGCGAACTCGCCCGCGAGCGACGCGCGGAACGCGTCGAACATCGGCGCGATCGCGATCTCGTCGTAGCGCACGCCGACGCGCCGCGCCATCTCCGCCGCATCGGTGGTCGAGATGTCGGCCGTGAAGCGCGACGGCATCATCACCGCGCGCACGCGTTCGGGCCCGAGCGCATCGCATGCGACGGCCAGCACCAGCGCCGAATCGACACCGCCCGACAGCCCGACGAGCACGCCGGGAAATCCGTTCTTGCCGATGTAGTCGCGCACGCCGGTCACGAGCGCGCGGTACACCTGCGCATCCGTCGATAGCTCGGGCGCGATCGCGCCGGGCAGCGGCCGCGCGCCGTCGAATTCGACGATCGCGTGCCCTTCGTCGAACTGCGGCATCTTCGCGACGAGCGCGCCCTGCGCGTCGAGCACGAACGAGCCGCCGTCGAACACGAGCTCGTCCTGGCCGCCGACGAGGTTCACGTACACCATCGGCAACCCGGTCTCGCGAATCCGCGCGCGCAGGATGTCGATGCGCACCGCTTCCTTGTTCATGTGGTACGGCGAGCCGTTCGGGATCAGCAGCACCTGCGCGCCGGCCGCCTTCGCGATCTGCGCGGCCGACGCGTGCCACGCGTCCTCGCAGATGATCACGCCGTATTTCACGCCGTTCAGCTCGAATACGAGCGGCTCGGCGTCCGTCGCGAAATAGCGCTTCTCGTCGAACACCTCGGCGTTGGGCAGATCCTGCTTGCGGTAGGTGCCGACGATCTCGCCGCCGACGATCAGCGACACCGCGTTGAAAGTGTCGGTGGGCGGCACGCCGCGCTCGATCGGGCGGTTTGCATTACCATCGACGGCTGGCGCAAGCGGAGCGCCGCCCGGCGGATCGCCGCCCACGCCGCGCAACGGATGGCCGACCAGCACCGCGAGCCCGTCGAACGCCTTCAGCGCGTCGGCGAGCGAGTCGAGCGCGGCGGCGGCGGCCGCGTAGAACGCGGGCCGCAGCAGCAGGTCTTCCGGCGGATAGCCGGACAGCGCGAGTTCGGGCGCGACCAT
Source organism: Burkholderia sp. DN3021 (assembly GCF_049805555.1). NCBI lineage: Bacteria > Pseudomonadati > Pseudomonadota > Betaproteobacteria > Burkholderiales > Burkholderiaceae > Burkholderia > Burkholderia sp. DN3021. Next base: position 11,829 of record NZ_JBNCAB010000081.1, read on the forward strand.
CAGGTGCGCACCATCGTTGTGCGCGGCGCGCGCGGCTGCGACGATGCGCGCGACGTTGCCGGCGAAATCGCCGACGGTGACGTTGATCTGGGCGAGAGCGAGTCGGGTCTTCATGACGGGATCGGCGCAGCCCGGCGGCGCGCCCTGAACGGCTGACGAAATCGACCGGGCGCGGGCCACGGCGGCACGCATCCGGCAACATCCAACGGTACGGATTCACGCTTGAAACACGAACGCATCGATTATCGCACGGGCATCCTGTCGTCCCCCGCGGAGGTGCCGGCCGAAGAATGGAACGCGCTGCTCGCGCGCGACGCGCAGCCGACGCCGTTCCTGCGCCACGAATTCCTCGACGCGCTGCACGTCGCGCGCTGCGCGGTCGACGACACCGGCTGGTCGCCGCACTTCGTCACGCTGACCGATGCGGGCACCGGCCGCCTCGTTGCCGCCGCGCCCGTCTACGCGAAGCAGCATTCGTACGGCGAATACGTGTTCGACTGGGCATGGGCCGACGCGTACCAGCGCAACGACCTGCCCTACTACCCGAAGCTGCTGTGCGCGGTGCCGTTCACGCCGGTGCAGGGCACGCGCCTGCTCGCGGCCGACGACGACGCGCGCCGCCGGCTCGCGGCCACGCTGCTCGCATTCGCCGAGCAGAGCGACGTGTCGTCGCTGCACGTGCTGTTCCCGACTGGCGACGAAGCGCGGCTCCTCGAATCGATGGGGATGATGCTGCGCGAAGGCGTGCAGTTTCACTGGATCAACGACGGCTACCGCCACTTCGACGATTTCCTCGCCACGCTCGAGCAGAAGAAGCGCAAGAACATCCGCGCGGAACGGCGCAAGGTGCACGATGCGGGCGTGACGTTCCGGCGGCTGACCGGCGACCGGATCACCGACGCCGACTGGCGCTTCTTCTCGCGCTGCTACCGGCAGACCTACCGCGAACACTTTTCGAGCCCGTACCTGAACCTCGACTTCTTCCGCACGATCGGCGCGACGATGCCCGAGAACCTGCTGCTCGTGATCGCGGAAGCCGACGGCAAACCGATCGCGAGTGCGCTCGCCATCTATCGGCGCGGCGAGCACGGCGGCGGCACGCTGTACGGCCGCTACTGGGGCGCGATCGAGCACGTGCCCTGCCTGCATTTCGAAACGGCCTACTATCAGCTGCTCGAATTCTGCATCGAGGCCGGGCTCGATACGTTCGAAGGCGGTGCGCAAGGCGAGCACAAGCTCGCGCGCGGTTTCCTGCCGACCGTCACGCACTCCGCGCACTGGCTCGCGCACCCCGCGTTCTCGGATGCGGTCGCGCGCTTTCTCGAACGCGAGACCGAGCATATCCACGCGTACGTCGACGAACTGCGCGAACACGATCCGTTCCGGCGCGGCACCGAGTAGCGCGAGTCGGCTCGTGCGCCGCCCGCATCGGGCGAATTCGGCGCAGGGCCGGCCGGGGCGCCGCCCCGGGCCTGCCCTGCACATGATGCGGCCGGTCAGCGCGCCGCGAGCGACACCGACTGCGACAGCGCCTGCGGATCGCGCGACGACGCGGCGGCCGTGAGCGTATAGCTGCCCGCGCTCACCCGCCATGCATGCGTGCCTACGTCCCAGGTCGCAAACCGCTGCGCCGGCACCACGACGCTGACCGTGCGCACTTCGCCCGGCTGCAGCGCAACCTTGGTCCAGCCGACGAGCCGCTTCGGCGGTTCGCCGAGCGATGAGGGCAGCGCCGCATAGATCTGCACCGTCTGCACGCCGGCCCGCGCGCCCGTGTTCGTCACCGTCACGCCAACAGTCACGTTGCCCGATGCGTCGGCCCGCGTGGTCATTCCGGAGAGCGCATATGTCGTGTACGACAGCCCGTAGCCGAACGGGAACAGCGGCTCGATCCCCTTCGCGTCGAACCAGCGATAACCGTACGCAAGGCCTTCCGCATAGACCGACTGCTGGCTCGCCGGGTCGATCGCCCGTTGCGGCAGGTCGGCCTCCTGCTTCGGGAACGTCAGCGGCAGCCGGCCCGACGGGTTCGCGTCGCCGAACAGCAGGTCCGCGATCGCCTGGCCGCCCTGCACGCCCGGATACCACGCGTCGAGCACGCCGTGCACGTTCGCGAGCCACGGCATCAGCACGGGGCTGCCGTTCTCGAGCACGACGATCGTGCGCTTCGCCTTCGCCGCGACCGCCGAGATCAGCGCGTTCTGGTCGTACTGCTGGTTGTACGGATCGGCCTTCGCATCGGGCAGCGACAGGCTCGCCAGGTCGAGCCCTTCCGTCTGCCATTGCGTCGCGAACACGATCGCGACATCGGCTTGCGCAGCCGCGGTCGCGGCGGCATTCGCGTCCGTCCCGTCGAGATAGCTGACCGACGCGTTCGGCGCCTTCGCGCGGATCGCTGCGAGCGGCGCGGACTTGTACCAGGTCGCGCAGCCGCCGAACAGCGTGCCGGCCGGCTGCTGGCAGGTCGTCACCGCATTGCCGTCGATCGCCGGCACCGCACCCGAGCCGCCGCCCGACAGCACACCCACGTCAGCACGCCCGCCGATCACGACGACCGACTTGAGCACGCCGGCCGCCAGCGGCAGCACGGGCTGCGCATCGCCGGGCGCGGCCGCGTTCTTCAGCAGCACCGCGGATTGCCGCGCGATCGCGAGCGCATCGGCGTTGCCCGCCGCTTCGTCGATCGCACCGCCCGCCTTCGGCGGCGCGTCCATCACGCCGATGCGGATCAGCGTGCGCAGCCTGCGCTGCACCATGTCGTTCAGCCGCGCGACCGACACGCTGCCGGCCTGCAGCGCCGCGCGCAGCTTCGTATTGAAGTACGAGCCGAGCGGCGCGTTGCCGTCGTCGGCTGCGCCCGGCTGTTCCTCGTCGAGCCCCGCCTGCACGGCCGCGACCGTCGAATGCGTCGCGCCCCAGTCCGACTGCACGACGCCCTTGAAGCCCCACTCGTTCTTCAGCACCGTCGTCAGCAGATACGGGTTCTCGCACGCATACACACCGTTCAGCTTGTTGTACGAGCACATCACGTTGCCCGGCCGGCCGTCCTTCACGCCGATCTCGAACGCGAGCAGTTCGGCCTCGCGCATGGTCCGTTCGTCGACGATCGAATCGACCGTCATCCGGTTGGTTTCCTGGTCGTTGAACGCGAAATGCTTGATCGTCGCGATCACCTTCTGCGCCTGTGTCGCCTGCGTGCGCGCGGCGCTCAGCGTGCCCGCGAGCACCGGATCCTCGCCCATGTATTCGAACGTGCGGCCGTTGCGCGGCTCGCGCGCGAGGTTCACGCCGCCGCCGAGCCCTTCCGCGAAACCGAGCGCGCGCAGTTCGAGCGCGATGCGCTTGCCGTAGGTGCCCGCGAGCGCCGGGTCCCACGTCGCGGCAAGCGCAACCGGCGCGGGCAGCGCGGTCACGCGCGCGTTCTTCACGTTCACGCCGCCCGCCGAATCGGCGCTGCTGACGCCCGGAATGCCGAGCCGCGGCACGCCCGGGATGTAGCTCGCGCCGTTCAGCGCGTCGGCCGGAAACGGGCCGCCCAGGTCGAGCGCGGGCATGCCCGTGCCGTGCACGAGCTGCAGCTTCTCGTCGGTCGTCAGCTGCGCGACGAGCGAGGCCGCGCGCTGGTCGGCAGCGGCATCGGGGTCGGCCGGCGCGACGGGACCTGCGTGAATGTCGTCGCCGCCGCACGACGCGAGCAACACCGTGAGCGCGCACGCGGACGCGATCGTCGAACACCGGAACAGCGAAGTTTTCATTGATCCTCCTGAATCGATCTGTTGTACTTGTCGCCACACTCCAGCGTCCGAGTCTAAAAATCGACCGGTCACGACGCTTGACCGGCAGGAGCATGCGTTGACCTCTCGCAGCGGGGACAAACCCGAACGGCATGACGACAGGGAGACAGACATGGAGTTGCGACAGAAATCGGTATCCGTCCGGATCTACCGCTGGCTGTGCGAAGACGCGCGCGCGAACGGCATCGACATCGCGCCGCTGTACGAGACGCTCGGCATCGGCCCGGCCGAACTGGCCGACGACACGCGCCGCATCGCGGGCGACCGGCACGTCGCCGCGATGCGGCTGACAAGCGGATGGCCGCTGTCCTGGCACCGCTCGCCGCCACAGGCCGTGCCGTGGCTCGTGCCGTTCCCGGAGCTCGCGGGCGTCACGTGCAACGCGGCGACGCTGCGCGACGCGCTGCACGGTTACCTGCACTATCGCGAGCTGATCGGCAACGTCGACTGGATCTTCGCGCACGAGAACGACGATGCGATCGCGCTCGAATACGTGAACGAAGGAGAGGGCCGGCACGCGGGCAGCGCGCTCGCGAACCTCGCGATCCTCGCGGCGCTCGCGCGTCTGTACGATCCGCACGTGCGCGTCGACGACGCGGAATTCGCCGGTCGTGCGTTCGCGCCCGCGGCCGCGCTGCGCGACATGCTCGGCGCGCCGGTGTCGTTCGACGCCGCGCACAACCGCATCGTGCTGCGCTCCGCGCACTTCGACACGCCGTTCGAGCGCTACAACGCGCCGCTCGCCGGCATCCAGCGTCATGCGGCCGACGCCGCGCGCGACCGGGTTCGCGTGCGCTCGACGTTCGGCTCGTCCGTCGAGCAATGCGTGCGCGACTGGCTGCGTACCTCCGACGACGCCGACGTGCCGACCGACACGCTGATGCAGCACGTGTGCACGCGCTTCGCGATGTCGCGCTGGACGCTGCGCCGGCGGCTGCATCGCGAAGCCGTCGGCTTTCACGCGCTCGTCGCGCAGGCGCGGCTCGGCGAGGCGCGCGACCTGCTGCTGAATACGCAATTGCCGATCGGCGAGATCGGCGTGCGCGTCGGCTTCCGGTCCACCAGCGCGTTCACGCGCTTCTTCACGCGCGAACTCGGCGCGGCGCCGAGCCGCTTCCGCGACGGACACGGCGATCGGTGGCGTTGACGCGCAACTTTTCTGAGACACTGGCGGCTTCGCATCCCGCCGCCCTGCCATGTCCTGGTTTCTGTATCTGATCGAATGCGCTGACGACAGCGTCTACACGGGCATCACGACCGACGTCGCCGCGCGCTTCGACGAGCATGCCGCCGGCAAGGGCGCACGCTACACGCGCTCGCGCAAGCCGCGCGCGGTGCTCGCGTCGTTTCCGCTGCCCGACCGGTCGAGCGCGTCGCGCGCCGAATACTGGGTGAAGCGGCTCACGCCCACGCAGAAGCGTGAGCTGGCGGCCGGGTTGCGGACGCTGGAATCGGTGCTGCCGGTTGGTGTGACGGTCGACGGAAGTGGTGAGGTTGCCGGGTTGAAGGTGGGGGCGCGCGGGCGGAAGAAGGTGAAGGCAAAAGCGGAGAACGTCGATAGCGCGACGAAGACGGCTGAAACGGAGCAGCCTGCCGCGAAGACCGCAAAAGCCGCAAAAGCCGAGAAAGCCGAGAAAGCCGAGAAAGCCGAGAAAGCCGAGAAAGCCGAGAAAGCCGAGAAAGCCGAGAAAGCCATCAAGTCTGCGAAAACCGCGAAGACCCGACAAGCCGCCAATGCTCCAAAGGCGGCAAAAGCCGCGCCGATCGCGAAGAACGTGAAGACCGGCGGCGATGCGGTCGTAAAAAAGACCTCGTCGCGCGGCACACCGGCAAAAAAAGACCAACAGGCCGCGTCCCCGTCGTCGAAAAGAAAAACGTCGGCAGCCAGCAGCAAACCCGTCACGAACGGACGCGACGCCGTCGCGCCCGCACCGGTTCGCCGCCGTCCGTCGGCCACGAAATCCGCCGAAACCACCGAAATCTCCGTTGTCCGTCGCCGCGCCAAACGCGCGAAGGACACACCGGATACCGCCACCCCGCCCGCGCCCGCATTGCCTTCCGCACGCAAGAAAACCTCGCGCGCAAAACAAAACCGCGCGGCCTCCTGAGGAGACACGCGCGGTCTGCGTTTCGCACGAACCGGCCATCGGGCCGGCGCGCCGCTTACTTCTTGTAGTTCGCGGCGCCGTCGGTGATTTCCTTGTGCGCGGCTTCGATGCCGGCCCAGCCTTCGACCTTCACCCACTTGCCCTTCTCGAGCGCCTTGTATTGCTCGAAGAAGTGCTTGATCTGGTCCTTCAGGTACTCGGGCACGTCGTCGATCGACTTCAGGTTCGCCGTCATCGGGCAGATCTTGTCGTGCGGCACCGCGACCAGCTTCGCGTCGACGCCCGACTCGTCGGTCATCTGCAGCATGCCGAGCACGCGCGAACGCACGATCGAGCCGGCCAGCAGCGGGAACGGCGTGATCACCAGCACGTCGACCGGATCGCCGTCGCCCGACAGCGTCTGCGGGATGTAGCCGTAGTTCACCGGATAGCGCATGCCCGTGCCGATGAAGCGGTCGACGACGAGGAGGCCCAGCTCCTTGTCCGCCTCGTACTTCACCGGATCGCTTTGCGCGGGAATCTCGATGATCACGTTGAAATCTTGCGGCAGGTCCTTGCCGGCCGGAACATGATTGAAGCTCATGAGCGCTCTCTGTAGGTCGATGGGAATTCGGGACAGGGCGCCGCGGCCGATGCACCGCCGCAGGCGTCCCTCAACGGAATGCGCCATTATAGCCAATCGACCGGTGGCGTCCGGATGACGATCGGCGCGATAATCGTTCCGGATGTCCGGCCGTCGAACCACAAGCGGCGTTGCATGTCGACAGGAGCAGGCATGGAAGAGGCGAAGCACTTCATCGCGGGCGAATGGACGTTGCCCGCGCAACTGGAAACGATCGCGGTCGTCGACCCATCCGACGGCCAGCCGTTCGCGACGATCGCGCGCGGCACCGCGCCCGACATCGAGCGTGCGGTCGCCGCGGCCCGCGATGCGTTCGCAGGCGCATGGGGCGCCGCGAGCGCCGCCGAGCGCGGCCGCGTGCTGATGCGGCTGTCGGCGCGCGTGGCCGATTCCATCGAGGAACTCGCGGCGATCGAGGCGCGCGACACCGGCAAGCCGCTGAAGCAGGCGCGCGCCGACGCGGCCGCGCTCGCGCGCTACTTCGAGTTCTATGCAGGCGCCGCCGACAAGCTGCACGGCGAAACCCTCCCCTATCAGGCCGGCTATACGGTGCTGACGGTGCGCGAGCCGCACGGCGTCACGGGCCACATCGTGCCGTGGAACTACCCGATGCAGATCTTCGGGCGCAGCGTCGGCGCGGCGCTCGCGGCCGGCAACGCTTGCGTCGTCAAGCCGGCCGAGGATGCGTGCCTGTCGCTGCTGCGCGTCGCCGAGCTGGCCGCCGAAGCCGGGCTGCCGGCCGGTGCGCTCAACATCGTCACCGGCTACGGCCATGAAGCCGGCGCCGCGCTCGCGCGCCATCCGGGCATCGATCACATCTCGTTTACGGGTTCGCCGGCCACCGGCAAGCTGGTCACGCAGATGGCGGCCGAGAACCACGTGCCGGTCACGCTCGAACTCGGCGGCAAGTCGCCGCAGATCGTGTTCGCCGATGCCGATCTCGAAGCGGCGCTTCCCGTGCTCGTGTCGGCGATCGTGCAGAACGGCGGCCAGACCTGCTCGGCCGGCAGCCGCGTGCTGGTCGAGCGTGCGGTCTACGAGCCGCTCCTCGAGCGCCTCGCCATCGCGTTCAACGGGCTGCGCGTCGGCCCGAGCCGCGCCGACCTCGACTGCGGCCCGCTGATCAACGCGAAGCAGCAGCAGCGCGTGTGGGATTTCCTGTCCGACGCGCAGCACGACGGCATTCCGATGGCCGCGCACGGGCAGGTCGTCGCCGACGCGCCCGAAAGCGGCTTCTACCAGGCACCCGCGCTGTTGCGCGACGTGCCGCCGTCGCACCGGCTCGCGCAGGAGGAAGTGTTCGGCCCCGTGCTCGCTGCGATGCGCTTCGTCGACGAAGACGAAGCCGTCGCACTCGCGAACGGCACGCCGTACGGCCTCGTCGCGGGCATCTGGACGCGCGACGGCGCGCGCCAGATGCGCGTCGCGCGGCGCCTGCGCGCGGGCCAGGTGTTCATCAACAACTATGGCGCGGGCGGCGGCGTCGAACTGCCGTTCGGCGGCGTCGGCCACTCGGGTCACGGCCGCGAAAAAGGCTTCGAGGCGCTGTACGGCTTTACCGCACTGAAGACGATCGCGATCCGGCACGGCTGAACGCGCGGCACGCGAAACGCGGCCGGCAGCGGCCGGCCGCACGCGCAACACGACGACTCTCATAACCAGCACAGGAGACACACCATGCGGTTGAGCGGCAAAACGGCAATCGTCACGGGCGGCGGCTCGGGTTTCGGCGAAGGCATCGCGAAGACGTATGCGCGCGAAGGCGCGAACGTCGTCGTCAACGACCTGAACGGCGCGGCGGCCGAGCGCGTCGCGAGCGAGATCGCGCTCGCGGGCGGCAAGGCGATCGCGGTCGCGGGCGACGTGTCGAAGCAGGACGACTGGCACGCGCTGCTGCAGGCCGCGCTCGACGATTTCCATTCGGTGCAGATCGTCGTGAACAACGCAGGCACCACGCACCGCAACAAGCCGGTGCTCGACGTGACTGAAGCCGAGTTCGACCGCGTGTACGCGGTCAACATGAAGAGCCTGTTCTGGTGCGTGCAGACCTTCGTTCCGTACTTCCGCGCACAGGGCGGCGGCGTGTTCGTGAACGTCGCGTCGACGGCCGGCGTGCGGCCGCGCCCGGGCCTCGTCTGGTACAACAGCACGAAGGGCGCGATGATCACCGCGAGCAAGTCGCTCGCGGCCGAACTCGGCGCCGACCGCATCCGCGTGAACTGCATCAATCCCGTGCTCGGGGAAACGGCCCTGATGACCGAGTTCATGGGCTGCGAGGACACGCCCGACAACCGCAGCCGCTTCCTCGCGACGATCCCGCTCGGCCGCTTCTCGACCCCGCAGGACATCGCGAACGCGGCGCTTTACCTCGCGTCCGACGAGGCCGAATTCATCACGGGCGTCTGCCTCGAAGTCGACGGCGGACGCTGCATCTAGCCGCACCGGGCTGTTCGCGTGCCGCGTCGGGATTCACCGGCCGGCACGGCATTCATGTATTGCTTCGCACGAAACCGGATCGGGTGCCGATGTATCGGCCCCGGTCAACCATAAAAACCGCAAAGCATGGGATCCAAGTAAGCGCTAAAGCGCCAACTTGGGTCGACCGCATAGCATGGGATCCAAGTAAGCGCTAAAGCGCCAACTTGGGTCGACCGCATAGCATGGGACCCAAGTAAGCGCTAAAGCGCCAACTTGGGTCGACAGGAGACAACATGGCAACATCGACGCAATCGCTGCCGGGCTCGTCCGGCGCATTCGAGGAAGCAACCTACCGGAAGGTGTCGTGGCGGCTCACGCCGCTCCTGCTGCTGTGCTACGTGGTCGCGTATCTCGACCGCGTGAACGTCGGGTTCGCAAAGCTGCAGATGGCGAGCGACCTGAACCTGAGCGATACCGTCTACGGGCTCGGCGCCGGGATCTTCTTCTTCGGCTATTTCCTCTTCGAGGTGCCGAGCAACATCATCCTGCACAAGGTCGGCGCGCGCGTATGGATCGCACGCATCATGGCGACGTGGGGCGTGATCTCGATCCTGACGATGTTCGTCACGACGCCCACGATGTTCTACGTGATGCGCTTCCTGCTCGGGCTCGCCGAAGCCGGCTTCTTCCCCGGCGTGATCCTCTACCTCACCTACTGGTATCCCGCACACCGGCGCGGCCGGATGACGACCTTCTTCATGACGGCAGTCGCTTTGTCCGGCGTGATCGGCGGGCCGCTGTCGGGCTTCATCCTGAAGGCGTTCGACGGCATCAGCGGCTGGCACGGCTGGCAATGGCTGTTCCTGCTGGAAGGCATCCCGTCGGTGCTGGTCGGCGTGCTCGTGTTCTTCAAGCTCGACGACCGGATCGCGAAGGCGAACTGGCTGACCGACGACGAAAAGGCGCTGCTCGCGCGCAACGTCGATGCGGAGGAAGCGACGAAGGAAGACCTGCCGCTCGGCGCCGTGATGTCGAGCCCGCGCGTGTGGCTGATGGCGCTGATCTACTTCTCGTTCGTGATGGGGCTCTACGGCGTCGGCTTCTGGCTGCCGACGATCATCAAGGCGACGGGCGTCACCGACACGTTCGCGATCGGCCTGCTGTCGGCGATTCCGTATGCGGCTGCGGTGGTCGCGATGATCCTGATCGCGCGCAGCGCGGACAAGCGCCGCGAGCGCCGCTGGCACCTCGCGATTCCGGCCGCGATCGGTGCGCTGGGGCTCGTGCTGTCGGTGGTCTGGGCGCACCAGACCGCGCTCGCGATGCTCGGCCTCACGCTCGCGACGATCGGCATCCTGACGACGCTGCCGCTGTTCTGGAGCCTGCCGACCGCGTTCCTCGGCGGTGCGGCCGCCGCGGCCGGCATCGCGATGATCAACTCGATCGGCAACCTCGCGGGCTTCCTGAGCCCCTACCTGATGGGCTGGCTCAAGCAGGCGACGGGCGTCAACGATGCGGGCATGTACATGCTCGCGGGGTTCCTCGTGCTCGGCGGGCTGCTCGCACTGTCGGTGCCGAAGCGGCTGGTCGACAAGTGATGCGCGGGGCATGACGATCATGTCGACGGAGCCAACCCTCATGCCCCACCGAATCGTTCAGGCGGCCGACAGCCGCGTACTGGTCCTGGATCCTTCCGCCGGCCGCGTGCAGCGGGAAAGCGATGCGCTCGACCTCGTCGCGCTCGCGCACGAGCATGAAGCCGACTGGGTCGCGGTCCCCGCCGACGCGCTGCACGACGACTTCTACCGGCTCGACAGCGGACTGGCCGGCGCGGTGCTGCAGAAACTCGTCAACTACGGCGTGCGGCTCGGCGTGGTCGGCGACATCGACCGCTGGCTCGCGCGCAGCGACGCGCTACGCGCGCTCGTTCGCGAGTCCAATCGCGGGAAATCGGTGTGGTTCGTCGCGAACGAGGGCGACCTGCTGCGCAGGCTCGGCGCGTAACGTATAACGCGTCCGGCACCGGCGCGCAGCGGACAAGAAAATGCCCCGAAGGCCATCCGGCGTTCGGGGCATGTTGCGCAGCGCAGCGGGCCGCCGGCAGCAGGCGGCCGCGGCTTGCGTCAGACCACGGTAATCGCGAGCGCGCTTTCGCGGTAGTGCTTCGCGGCCTTGTCGGTTTCGCCGAGCTGCTCGAACAGACGCGCGAGCGCGCGATGCGCACGCACCTTCAGCGCCTCGTTATCGGCCAGCTTCAGCGCCGCCTCGAGGAACGATTGCGCCTTGCCCCATAGTTGCTGCTGCTGGCAGAGACGGCCGAGCGCGAACAGCAGGTCGGCATCCTCCGGGTGATCCTTCTTCCACCCTTCCGCCTTCTGGATCAGCGGCAGCGCATCGGCGCCGGCCGTGTCCGGGTAACGGCGCAGCAGGCGCGCATCCCAGTTGTGCGCGAGCGCTTCCTCGACGATGCGGCGCGCTTCGTTGCGACGCTCGAGCGACACGAGCAGGTCGGCCGCGAGATCGGCAAGACGCGGCGACTGGCGCTCGGCCGGCGACAGCGACTGCCACACCTCGAGCAGCGCGTCCGGGTCGTGCCGGCGTTCGCGCAGCAGGTTTTCCGCGGCCTGCTGGCGCAGCCGCACGGCCGCGGCCGGATGCAGCGCCTCGCGCTTCTCGAGCGCCTTCGCGAGCTTCAGCACCTCGGCCCAGTTCTTCAACTGCTGCTGCGCGCGCAGCGCAACCTGCTGCGCATGGATGCGCTTGCCGCCCGCCTGCATGTCGGCCAGCGCGGCAAGCGCGCCGTCGGCATCGCGCGCGTCCGCGCGCATGTCGGCCGCGGCGAGCAAGCGTGCGTCCTGCCATTCGGGCGCGTCGACCTTCGACAGCCAGTCGTCGCGGCGCGTGTACTCGTGCATCCGGTGCGCGGCCGTGGCCGCGACGAGACTCGCGGCGCCCAGGTTCGCGTCGACCGACAGCGCGTCGCGCGCGGCCTTCTCCGCGCGCGAGAACCGGCCCGCGTACAGGTTCGAGATTGCATCGCGCAGCGACGCCTGCGCCTTCTCGTTGCGCGAACGCGCACGATACGCGGCGACCCGCTGCGGCATGCGCCAGATGTTGCGCACGATGCGCAGCAGCGCATACACGACGATGAACAGCACGACGATGGCGATCACGAACAGGTTCAGCGACACGTCGATCCGGTACGGCGGATAGACGAGCAGCACCTGCCCCGCGTCGAAACGGCCGACGGTGGCGAGCGCCGCGGCGATCGCGAACAGGATCGCGAGCCAGACGATTCCTCGAAGCGTCATCGTTACCCCCGGCTCTTGAACTGCTGAACGGCGTTCAGGCTTGTGTTCAGGTTCGGCACCGCGACCGTCAGCGATGCGCCGTCAACCTGCTTGAGCAGATCCTCGACGGTCTGCGTGTCCTTCGACGCCTGATCGAAATACTTCCCGAGCGACGCCTGTGCGGCGTGCAGGTCGGCCTTCATCGCGCTGTCGTTGCGCGCGAGCAGCGACAGCCGCGCGGTGAGCAGGCGCAGCTTCACGTTCTCGCGCACGAAGTAGCCCTGGTCGGGCGACGCGAGCATCGCGTCCGCGTTGTCGATCCGGCGCACCTGCACGAGGCCCTTCAACTGCTGGCCGAGGCCGGCCGAGAAGTCGTGCCACCAGACCTTCCAGCGCGGCTCGCCGGCCACGGCCGTCGATGCGGCGGCGGCCGGCGCGGCCTTCGGCGCCGCATGCGGCACGATCGCCTCGCCGGACAGCGGCAGCGCGTCGATCTTGGCGATCGCGTCGTCGAGCTTGATCGCGAGGCCCGTGAGATCGGCCGCCGGCGCGGCCTTCAGCTTCTCGATGTCCAGTGCGAGCGCCTTGCGCACCGTGACGGCCTGCGCGCTCTGCGACGTCGCGAGACGCGCGTCGGCGTTCTGCAGCGCGATCAGCGCGAGCTGCGTGTTGCCTGTCAGCTGAAGCTGCTGGCTCGCGCTCGACAGCATCTGGTCGACTTCCTCGAGCATCCACGCATCGCGGTTGCGCGACAGGTCCTGGTATTGCTGCTGCAGCGCCTGCTGCGCGCTCTGCGCGTCGGCGAGCTTGCCGTCGAGCTGCGCGAGCTGCGTGTCGACCTGGTGCGTGCTCGCGAGCGCCTGCTCGGTCTTCATGCGCGTCTCGGCCGCCTGCGCGTCGAGCGCCTTCTGGCGCACGACGAACGTGCCGTCGAGCCGGTCGATCTTGCGGTTCAGCGCATAGCCGCCGACGCCCGCCGCGCAGCCGAGCACGACGACGACGAACCACAGCAGCGCGCTGCCACCGCGGCGCGCGCGCGGCTCGGGCGCGAGATAAGGGGAACTGGACGGCGGTGCGGATGCAGCGGCCGGCTGGGAAGCGACGCTTTTGGAATCGTTGGTATCTGTCATGCGTTTAGTCACCGGTGCGGCTGTCGCCGGTTGGACGGCCTCGTCGGCCATCGTTCGAAACGCGCGGACGATGCGCTCATCGCCCGCGCCGGTCAGCGTAATCCTATCAAAACCCAATGCGCGCGCGGTCTGCTCGATCCGCGGGTGCGGCGTCACGAGCGGCGCATGCTTCAGCGCGTCGATTTCGGCATCGTTCAGGTGCGCCCGCGCGAGTTCATGCAGGTTGCGCACGCCTTCCGAGCTCGTGACGAGCCACGCATGCGGTGCGCCGTCGAGCAGCGCATGCACGCGCTCCCATGCGCCGACGCGCGGCTCGGGCACGACGCGCCGGTACGCGGCGACGAGCGTGACGTCCGCGCCGGCGTCGCGCAGCCGGTCGGCAAGCCATTCGCGCCCGCCGTCGCCGCGCACGATCAGCACGCGCTTGGCCGCCAGCGCCTGCGCGCCGCCGAACGCGGCCTCGATGCACGCGAACAGGCTTTCCGAATCGTAACGGGGCACGCCGCCGTCGGCCGGCGCCTGCGGCGCGATCACGCGATGCGCGGGCGCCGCGATGCCGTGCCGCTCGAGCGCCGCGACGCTGCCGGGCCCGACCACGCCGACCGGCAGCGCATTCGGCCAGATCGCACCGTACTGCGCGAGCGCGCGGTCGATCGCGTTCGGCGACACGAAAATCACGAGCGCGTAGTCGGCAAGCGCCGCGAACGCGGCGTCGAGCGGCGCCGGATCGTCAACCGGCGCGATGTCGATCAGCGGGAATTCGAGCACGTCGCAGCCGACATCGGCCAGTTGCGACGCAAGCGCGTCCGACTGGCCGTCCGGACGCGTCAGGACAGCGGTGAACGCGCGCGCGCCGCCCGCCATCAGGCGTCGTCCTTGTCGGCCTGCGAGCCGGCGAGCAGCGCCTTGACGATGTCGAGCGCGCCTTGCGCCTCGAGTTCGTCGGACACCGCGCGGCCGAGCGCGAGCGCATCGGCGACGGTCATGACGGCCCCGCACTCCTCGGCCGTCAGCACACGCTTGCCGTCGGTCGTCGACACGCGGCCCGTCAGGTACAGTTCGCCCGCGCGCCACACCGCGTGCGCGGCGAGCGGCACCTCGCAGCTGCCGCCGAGCGCGCGCGACACCATCCGCTCGGCCTCGACCGCGAGCGCGGTCCGCGGGTCGTGCAGCGGCGCGAGCCATGCGGCGATGTCGTCGCGGTGCGCGGCGATCTCGATGCCGAGCGCACCCTGGCCGGCCGCGGGCGGGCTGGTCTCGACGTCGAGCAGTGTGCGGATTCGCGCTTCGAGGCCGAGGCGCTTCAGGCCGGCCGCAGCGAGAATGATCGCCGCGTAGTCGCCGCGGTCGAGCTTCGCGAGGCGCGTATCGAGATTGCCGCGCAGCGGCAGCACGTCGAGGTGCGGATAGCGCGCGCGCAGCATCGCTTCGCGGCGCAGGCTCGACGTGCCGACGACCGCGCCGGCCGGCAGCGCGTCGAGCGACGCGTAGTCGTTCGACACGAACGCGTCGCGCGGGTCCTCGCGCTCCATGATCGCGGCAAGCGAGAAGCCGTCGGGCAGCGCCATCGGCACGTCCTTCAGCGAATGCACGGCGAGATCGGCGCGGCCGTCGGCCAGCGCGCTCTCCAGTTCCTTCACGAACAGGCCCTTGCCGCCGACCTTCGACAGCGTGCGATCGAGAATCTGGTCGCCGCGAGTCGTCATCCCGAGGATTTTCACGTCACAAGCTGGATATAATTTGCGCAGCGCATCACGCACATGTTCGGCTTGCCACATTGCCAGGCGGCTCTCGCGCGAAGCAATCGTCAACGTCGCGGGCGGCTGTGCCTGTTGCGGCCCGGCCGCAAGGGTCTCGGAATTCATTGCTGGAACATCGAAGGACGGGATTGAAGACCGAACAATGGTAGCACGCACGCCCCGGCCCGGCCGGGCCCGGAGCCTGCGCCCGGCCGGCCGCCGAGCGGGTCGCGGCGCCGATGCGCGGATGTGCCGCACGTAGCTGGTTGCTTGACCGCAGTTCCCGCAGTTTCGCAGTTCCTTTTGACTCGAGCTTTCCCAAGGAAACCCATCGTGAAGTCTTCCGGATCGGCGCGTACGGCGCGCCGCAATGCTGCCCTGTCCTCCTCCGACGCCCCGACGGACACCGTCGCCACCGCCGCGAACGGCCGTGCGAAAACGGCAACGAAACCGAAAGACCCGATACGTCAGACAAAACGCACGACGAAAGCCGCCGGCCCCGCTGCCCGCAAGGCCGGCGCGCCGAAGTCCGGCACGCGCACGCGCGAGGACAAGGACGGCCCGCTGTTCGAGGACATCCGCTTCCTCGGTCGCCTGCTCGGCGACGTCGTGCGCGAGCAGGAAGGCGACACCGTGTTCGACGTCGTCGAGACGATCCGCCAGACCGCGGTCAAGTTTCGCCGCGAGGACGACAGCGAAGCCGCGCAGACGCTCGAGAAGAAGCTGCGCAAGCTGACGCCGGAGCAGACGGTGAGCGTCGTGCGCGCGTTCAGCTATTTCTCGCATCTCGCGAACATCGCGGAAGACCGCCACCACAACCGCCGCCGCCGCATCCACGCGCTGGCCGGCTCCGCGCCGCAGCCCGGCACGGTCGCGTACGCGCTCGATCAGCTGAAAACGACTGGCAACGCGTCGAAGCGCCTGCTGCAGCGCTTCTTCGACGATGCGCTGATCGTGCCGGTGCTGACCGCGCACCCGACCGAGGTGCAGCGCAAGAGCATCCTCGACGCACAGCACGACATCGCGCGCCTGCTCGCCGAGCGCGACCAGGAGCTGACCGCGCGCGAGCGCCAGCACAACGAATCGATGCTGCGCGCGCGCGTGACCGCGCTGTGGCAGACGCGCATGCTGCGCGACGCGCGCCTGACGGTCGGCGACGAGATCGAGAACGCGCTGTCGTACTACCGCGCGACGTTCCTCGACGAGCTGCCCGCGCTGTATGGCGACATCGAGGCCGCGCTCGCCGAGCACGGCCTGTCCGCGCGCGTGCCCGCGTTCTTCCAGATGGGCAGCTGGATCGGCGGCGATCGCGACGGCAACCCGAACGTGACGGCGCCGACGCTCGACGAGGCGATCCACCGCCAGGCCGCGGTGATCCTCGAGCACTATCTGGAACAGGTGCACAAGCTCGGCGCCGAGCTGTCGGTGTCGAACCTGCTGGTCGGCGCGAACGACGCGGTGAAGGCGCTCGCGGCCGCCTCGCCCGACCAGTCGCCGCACCGCGTCGACGAACCGTATCGCCGCGCGCTGATCGGCATCTATACGCGGCTCGCCGCGAGCGCACGCGTGCGCCTGGGCGAAGGCACGGTGCCCGTGCGCAGCGCGGGCCGCGGCGCGCCGCCCGTGCGTGCGATCCCGTATGAGGATTCCGAAGCGTTCGTCGCCGACCTGAAGGTGCTGACCGCGTCGCTCGACGAACACCACGGCACGTCGCTCGCTGCGCCGCGCCTCGCGCCGCTCGTGCGCGCGGCCGAAGTGTTCGGCTTCCATCTCGCGAGCATCGACCTGCGCCAGAGCTCCGACATCCATGAAGCGGTGGTCGCCGAACTGTTCGCGCGCGCGGGCGTCGAGGCCGACTACGCGGCGCTCGCCGAGGAAGACAAACTCCGCGTGCTGCTCGCCGCGCTCGCCGATCCGCGCCCGCTGCGCTCGCCGTACTTCGAATACTCGGCGCTCGCGCAGAGCGAGCTCGGCGTGTTCGAGAAAGCGCGCGAGGTGCGCGCGCAATTCGGTGCGCGCGCGGTGCGCAACTACATCATTTCGCATACGGAAACCGTCAGCGACCTCGTCGAGGTGCTGCTGCTGCAGAAGGAGACGGGGCTGCTCGAAGGTGCGCTCGGCGTGCCCGGCGGCCATGCAAGGAACAGCCTGATGGTGATTCCGCTGTTCGAGACGATCCCCGACCTGCGCGACGCGTCGCGCATCATGCGCGAATACTTCGCACTGCCGGGCGTCGACGCGCTGATCGCGCACCAGGGCGCCGAGCAGGAAGTGATGCTCGGCTACTCGGACAGCAACAAGGACGGCGGCTTCCTCACGTCGAACTGGGAGCTGTATCGCGCGGAACTCGCACTCGTTGACCTGTTCCGCGACCGCAAGATCACGCTGCGGCTGTTCCACGGCCGCGGCGGCACGGTCGGCCGCGGGGGCGGCCCGACCTACCAGGCGATCCTGTCGCAGCCGCCGGGCACCGTGAACGGCCAGATCCGCCTGACCGAGCAGGGCGAGGTGATCGCGAGCAAGTTCGCGAACCCCGAGATCGGCCGGCGCAACCTCGAGACGGTCGTCGCCGCGACGCTCGAGGCGTCGCTGCTGCCGCAGTCGAACGCCCCTGCGCAACTGCCCGCGTTCGAGGCTGCGATGCAGACGCTGTCCGACTCGGCGATGGCCGCGTACCGCGCGCTCGTCTATGAAACGCCCGGCTTCACCGACTACTTCTTCTCGTCGACGCCGATCACCGAGATCGCCGAGCTGAACATCGGCAGCCGCCCGGCTTCGCGCAAGCTGCAGGATCCGAAGCAGCGCAAGATCGAGGATCTGCGCGCGATTCCGTGGGGTTTCTCGTGGGGCCAGTGCCGGCTGCTGCTGACGGGCTGGTACGGCTTCGGCAGCGCGGTGAGCGCGTATCTTGACGGCGCGCAGGATGAAGCCGAGCGCACGAAGCGCGTCGCGCTGCTGAAGAAGATGAACAAGACCTGGCCGTTCTTCTCGAACCTGATGTCGAACATGGACATGGTGCTGGCGAAGACCGACCTCGCCGTCGCGTCGCGCTACGCGCAGCTCGTCTCCGACCGCAAGCTGCGCAAGCACGTGTTCGAGCGGATCGTCGCGGAATGGGAGCGCACGTCGAACGCGCTGGCGGAAATCACCGGGCACGAAGGCCGCCTCGCGACCAACCCGCTGCTCGCGCGCTCGATCAAGAACCGCTTCCCGTACCTCGATCCGCTGAATCACCTGCAGGTCGAGCTGATCAAGCGTCACCGCGCGGGCGACACGAACGCGCGGCTGCGCCGCGGGATTCACCTGACGATCAACGGGATCGCGGCCGGCCTGCGCAACACCGGCTGATCCGCATGCGGCGCGGACCCGTTCCGCGCCAGCCGGCATCGCAAAAGCCGCGCTACGCCACCGTACCCACGGTGCGTATCGCGGCTTTTTTCATCGGAAGGCCGGCGGGCATCGGCGTGCCGCGCCGGCCGGCCCGGTCAATGCGCGTCGATCAGCAGCGCGTCATGCTCGAACGAACCGTCGGGCCGCACCCCGTAGTAGCCGCGCACCTCGTCGGGCGCATGCGCCCACAGCGCGCGAATGCCGGCGACGCTGTCGGCCGGCGTGCGGATGCGCGCGACCCACGTGTCGAAATCGATCGGCAGCCGCCAGCGGCTGTGCACGTGCGCGTCGAAACCGGCACCGCGGAACATCGCGAGCCATTCGTCCGCGCGGTAGTCGCGCACGTGCGACGCGTCGCGCAGCACTTCGGCCGCCTGCAGGTACGTGTCGAGCAGCGGATGGTCGTTGCCCGCGATGTCGATCATCAGCACGCGTCCGCCCGGTTTCAGCACACGGCGCACCTCGGCGAGCGCCGCGCGCATGTCGTGCCAGTGGTGCGCACTCATCCGGCTCACGACCCAGTCGAACGTCGCCGTGTCGAACGGCAGCCGTTCCGCCGGGCCCTGCTGCGTGCGGATGTTCGCGAGCCCGCGCTCGCGCGCGGCCGCGTCGACGGTCGCGAGCATCGGCGCGGCGAGATCGTATGCAACCACGTCGCGCACGTGCGGCGCGACCGCGAAGCTCGCGTGGCCGGCACCGCAGCCGAGATCGAGCACGGCGGCATCGGGCGTCGCGCGCACCGCGTCGGCGAGCGTCTGCAGATCGGCGCCCGTCGCGTGGACCGCGCTGGTCAGATAGGCGGCGGCCGTCGTGCCGAATGCGTCGGCGACCTGGTCGTGGTGTTTCATCGTTCGCTCCTTTGTACTGTCGACCGGAGTGGGCACTTCAGCACTTGCTCCGGCCCGATGCCTTGTGCGGTTGACCGGAGTGGGCACTTCAGCGCTTGCTCCGCCCCCCTTGCAACGCGTTTTGTGGGACGCCCGCTGCCTGCCAGCGCGCGAGCCGCTACAATAGGCCTGCGTTTGTACCAGTACAAGTTAAGCAGTTATTCTGGTATTCGATACACCTGTCTGATCGTTGCCGCGTCCTCGCCCCCACTTCGCCGTTTCCGCATGAACCAGCCGTCCTCCGCTCCCGTCCCGCCGCTCGACGCCACACCCGCCCGCGCGCTCGGCGAATTCATCCGCGCCCACCGCGAGCGGCTGTCGCCGCAGGCCGTCGGCCTGCCGCCCGGCCCGCGCCGCCGCACGCCGGGGCTGCGACGCGAGGAAGTCGCGCAACTGTGCGGCGTCAGCCCGACCTGGTACACGTGGATCGAACAGGGCCGCCCGGTGTCGGCGTCGGCCGACGCGCTTGCGCGGATCGCCGTCGCGCTGCAGTTGTCGAAGGCCGAGCGCGCGTACCTGTTCGAACTGGCCGCGCAGCGCGATCCGGCCGAGCCCGACGTCGCGGGCGGCGACCTGCCGCCGACGCTCGCCGCGACCGTCGCGGCGATCGCGACACCCGCGTACGT
Source organism: Burkholderia sp. DN3021 (assembly GCF_049805555.1). Lineage (NCBI taxonomy): Bacteria > Pseudomonadati > Pseudomonadota > Betaproteobacteria > Burkholderiales > Burkholderiaceae > Burkholderia > Burkholderia sp. DN3021. Next base: position 31,833 of record NZ_JBNCAB010000081.1, read on the forward strand.
GCTCGACCGGCAATGGAACGCGCTCGCGTGGAACGCGCCGGCCGCCGCGCTGTTTTCCGGCTGGCTCGACGGCGAGCACGACCGCAACCTGCTGCGCTTCACGTTCATGTCGCCGGCCGCGCGCACGCTGATCGTCGACTGGGAAACCCGCGCGCGGCGGCTCGCGGCCGAATTCCGCGCCGATTCGATCCGCCATCTGGCCGACGCGCCGACCCGCGCGCTGATCGACGCGCTGACTGCCGGCAGCGACGCGTTCGCGCAGTACTGGGCGTCGCAGGACGTGTTCGAGCGCGAAGGCGGCCTGCGCGAATTCGACCATCCGGCCGACGGCCGCCTCGTGTACCAGCAGATCACGCTGAAGCCCGCGCACCGCGAGGACCTGAAGCTGGTCGTGCTGGTGCGCGACTGAGCCCCGCCTGCAATGGCCGGCGGACCGTCGCGAACGGCTGCGCGCCTCGGCCGCCAGCCCCGCGAATGTTAGAATTGCAAGATTCCCTCGGCGGCGCACGCCGCCCAACTCCCCTTCGAAGAATCGCCATGACGTCCCAACTGCACAAAAAGGGCGAGGCCTGGTCGGCCCGCTTCTCGGAACCGATGTCGGAGCTGGTCAAGCGCTATACGTCGTCGGTGTTTTTCGACAAGCGCCTCGCGCTCGTCGACATCGCCGGCTCGCTCGCGCACGCGAACATGCTCGCCGCGCAGAAGATCATCAGCGCCGACGACCTGGCCGCGATCGAACGCGGAATGGCGCAGATCAAGGGCGAGATCGAGCGCGGCGAATTCGAATGGCAGCTCGATCTCGAGGACGTCCACCTGAACATCGAGGCGCGCCTGACCGCGCTGATCGGCGATGCCGGCAAGCGCCTGCACACGGGCCGCTCGCGCAACGACCAGGTCGCGACCGACATCCGCCTGTGGCTGCGCGGCGAGATCGACCGCATCGGCGGCCTGCTGAACGACCTGCGCGGCGCGCTGCTCGACCTCGCGGAACAGAACGCCGACACGATCATGCCGGGCTTCACGCACCTGCAGGTCGCGCAGCCCGTCACGTTCGGCCACCACCTGCTCGCGTACGTCGAGATGTTCTCGCGCGACGCGGAGCGCATGCGCGACTGCCGCACGCGCGTGAACCGCCTGCCGCTCGGCGCGGCCGCACTCGCGGGCACGAGCTACCCGATCGATCGTCACGCGGTCGCGAAGACGCTCGGCTTCGACGGCATCTGCGCGAACTCGCTCGACGCCGTGTCGGATCGCGATTTCGCGATCGAATTCACGGCGGCCTCCGCGCTCGTGATGACGCACGTGTCGCGTTTCTCCGAAGAACTCGTGCTGTGGATGAGCCCGCGCGTCGGCTTCATCGACATCGCCGACCGCTTCTGCACCGGCAGCTCGATCATGCCGCAGAAGAAGAACCCGGACGTGCCCGAGCTCGCGCGCGGCAAGACGGGCCGCGTGAACGGCCACCTGATGGCGCTCCTGACGCTGATGAAGGGCCAGCCGCTCGCGTACAACAAGGACAACCAGGAAGACAAGGAACCGCTGTTCGACACGGTCGACACCGTCGCCGACACGCTGCGGATCTTCGCCGAAATGGTCGCGGGCATCACCGTGAAGCCGGACGCGATGCGCGCAGCCGCGCTGCAGGGCTTCTCGACCGCCACCGACCTCGCCGACTATCTCGTGAAACGCGGCCTGCCGTTCCGCGACGCGCACGAAGCCGTCGCGCACGCGGTGCGGATCTGCGACGACCGCGGCATCGATCTCGCCGACCTGACGCTCGACGAGATGAAGCAGGAACTGCCGAACGTCGCGCACCTGATCGGCGACGACGTGTTCGGCTACCTGACGCTCGAGGGTTCGGTCGCCAGCCGCAACCATCCGGGCGGCACCGCACCCGACCAGGTGCGTGCGGCGGTCACGGCTGCCCGCGCCGCGCTCGGCCGGTAAGCCCGCTGTTCCGGACGGATGCCTTCGGCGTCCGTCGTTCATTCGGGCGGCCGTCGCGCCGCCCATCGCCTGCCCCGCTTCCCGGATGTCGCCGATGACCTTTTCCGCCGCGCTCTTCGACATGGACGGCCTGCTCGTCGATTCCGAGCGGACCATCATGAACACGTGGATCGACGTGTCGAACGCACACGGTGTCGCGCTGACCGCCACCGACTACCTGCAGATCGTCGGCCGCTCGTTCGCCGAGGGCCAGGTCATCCTGGCCCGGCTGATCGGAAACCCAGATACGTTCGACGCCGTGCGCATCCGCGTACGCGAACAGCTCGCGTCGCCCGAGCCCCATCCGAAGTTCCCGTTGAAGCCCGGCGCGTTCGCGCTGCTCGACACGCTCGCGCAGGCCGGCATCCCGTGCGCGGTCGCGTCGTCGTCCGCGTGCGACGTGATCCGCGCGCGGCTCGACGCGGTCGGCGTGCTGCCGTTCTTCCGCGCGATCGCGGGCGGCGACGAAGTCGCGCGCGGCAAGCCCGACCCGGCCGTCTACCGGCTCGCGGCCGAACGCCTCGGCGTGCCGGCACATACGTGCGTCGCGTTCGAGGACAGCGACTTCGGCGCGCAATCGGCCGCCGGCGCGGGCGCGTCGGTCGTCACCGTGCCCGACCTGAAGGCGCCGACGCCCGAAATCGTCGCGCTGAGCCTGCACGTGCTCGCGTCGCTCGACGATGCGGTCGCGCTCGTGCCGTCGTGGTTCGGCCGGTACGATACGCAGAAGCCCGCGTAGCGCACGCGAGCGCGAGCTCGAAACACGGTGCGTTGCGCACCGCCGAATGCAAACGGGCACCCAAGGTGCCCGTTTTGCGTTGCCGACGAACGACTGACGTCGCGACGGCTTCTAGTTGTTGCCGGCCGTCTCCGACAGCCGCTTCATCGTCGCGATGCGCGCGCCGATCAGGTCGACGCGACCATCCTCGCCGACGAGCGGCGCCGTCGCATCGCGGAACGCGACCCATGCGCGCTGCGCGCGCACCAGCGTCGCGGCCGAATGCGCAGGCATCTTGCGGCGCAGCTTCTGGTAATAGCGGTTCAGGTCGAACAGCGCGTGCTCGCACGCGGCATCCTGTTCGCACGGCCGCACGCGGCGCACGGCCGGATCGCGCGGTGCGTTCGCCGCCGGCTTGCCGTTCGGCGCGGCCCCGCCCTGGGCCGCGCCCTCGGCCGCGCTCGTGCCGCTCGTG
>NZ_JBNCAB010000082.1:0-34320 GCF_049805555.1 Burkholderia sp. DN3021
CCGCCGCCCTCTAAAGAGGGGCCCCACCCCCCAGCGGGGGGGGCGCCCGATGTTCTGCGGTAGACCGGCCGGGGGGGCCCAAACCGCCCCCCCCACGGCCAATGAAAAAGCGCAGCTCACATACGCGGGCTGCGCTTTTTTCTTGCCTGGCGTGCCGCCGCTCGCCGAACGAGCGACGGATGCCGTTACGCGATCATGCCTCGTACGCGGCCGGCCGGATCGCGATGACGCGCGAGCCCGGGAACCGCGCGGTGAACGTGCTGCCGCGCCCTTCCTCGCTTTGCACGTACAGGTGCGCATCGTGCCGCTGCAGCACATGCTTGACGATCGCGAGCCCGAGCCCCGTGCCGCCCGTATCGCGCGAGCGGCTGCGGTCGACGCGATAGAAGCGCTCGGTCAGCCGCGGCAGGTCGGCGGCCGGAATGCCGAAGCCGCTGTCCGTGACGGAAAACACGCCCTGCGCACCCTCGCGCCGCCACGACACGACGATCTTGCCGCCGTCCGGCGTATAACGAATCGCGTTCGTGACGAGATTCGCGAACGCGCTGAACAACTCCGTCTGCGCGCCCGTGACGCCGAGCGTCTCGTCGATCGAGAACGCGATGTCGTGATGCCCGTTCGACAGCGTCTGCGCATCCTCCTTCAGATGGTCGAACACGGCACGCATGTCGATCGCGCGATCGACCGGCGGCTTGCTCTCGCCTTCCAGCTTCGCGAGCACCAGCAGGTCGGTGACGATGTGCCGCATCCGCGACGCCTGCTGCTCCATCATCTCGATATAGCGTGCGCGGTCTTCCTCGTTCAGCGGCAGCTCGCGCATCGTCTCGAGGAAGCCGGACAGCACGGTGAGCGGCGTCTTCAATTCGTGCGACACGTTCGCGACGAAATCGCGCCGCATCGCGTCGGTACGCTCGAGCTCGGTGATGTCCTGCGTGAGCAGCAGCTTGCGGTTCTCGCCGTACGGAAACACCTGCACGGCCAGCACGTTCTGCCGCGCGCCGCCCATGCCGCGCATCACGAGCGTCTCGTCGTAATGCTGCGCATTCAGGTAGCGGACGAACTCGGGATGACGCACCAGGTTCGTGACGTGCTGGCGCAGGTCGCGCTTCGCATCGAGACCGAAATGGACCTCGGCGATCGCGTTGCACCACTCAATCTGGTCGTGGTCGTCGAGCATCGCGACGCCGTTCGGCGAGGCCTGGATCGCCTGGATGAAGCGCGAATGCTGCTGTTCGACCTGCCGCACCTGCGCATGCCACTGCTTCGCGAGCTTGTGCAGCCGGTAGTAGATCTCGCCCCAGATGCCCGGCGCGCTCGGCACTTCGCCGTAGACGGGCGCATCGAGCAACCGCCACAGACGCTGCGTATGGAAGGTGCTGAAAAAGCCCTGCGCGATCAGCATCACGGCCACGAACACGAGGCCCGCGGTCGGGCCGGCAAAGACGCCGACCAATACGCCGATCAGCACGAGCAGCACGAGCGACACCAGAAAGCGCGCCCAGATGATGTTCATGATTCAGCGTCCGAAAGAATGAACGGCATGCCGTGGCACACGGCATGTCCGGATACGTTACGCGTGCTTGGCGAGCCGGTAGCCGCTGCCGCGCACGGTCTCGATCATCGCATCGCAGCCGGCCGGTTTCAAGGCCGCGCGCAATCGTTTGATGTGCACGTCGACGGTTCGCTCTTCGACGAACACATGGTCGCCCCACACCTGGTCGAGCAGTTGCGTGCGGCTGTGCACGCGCTCCGGATGCGTCATGAAGAAATGCAGCAGGCGGAATTCGGTCGGGCCGAGATCGAGCTTGATCTCGCTGCCTTCCGCATGCGCGGCGACGCGATGCGTGGCCGGATCGAGGCGCAGCCCGTTGATCGACACGACGTCCTCGGTCAGCTGCGGCGCACGACGGCGCAGCACCGCCTTGATGCGCGCCATCAGTTCCTTCGGCGAGAACGGCTTCGTCACGTAGTCGTCCGCGCCGATCTCGAGGCCGAGCACCTTGTCCTGCTCGTCGCCGCGCGCGGTCAGCATGATGATCGGGATGTGTTTGGTCCGTTCGTTGTTGCGCAGGTCGCGCGCAAACGCGATACCGGACTTGCCCGGCAGCATCCAGTCGAGCAGCACGAGATCGGGCAGCACGTCGCTGATCAGGTTCTGCGCCTGTTCGGCGTTGTACGCGCGGATCGGGCAATGACCGGCGTGCTGGAGATTCACCGAGATCAGTTCGGAAATCGCGGGCTCATCTTCAACGACGAGAATGTTGCTGGGCATCGGCACCTCTTTTCTTCCTGTACGTTATCGCGTTAACTGTTGGCTTCGCGGTCGAGCGTGTCGCGCGGCTGGTGCCGCACGTCCGTGCCCTTCACGATGTAGATGATGAATTCGGCGATGTTCTTCGCGTGGTCGCCGATCCGTTCGATCGCCTTCGCGATGAACAGGTAATCGAGGCCGACCGAGATCGTGCGCGGATCTTCCTGCATGTACGACACGAGCTTGCGCACGAACGCGCGGAATTCCATGTCGATCTCCTTGTCGTCCTTGACGATCTGCGCGGCCGCCACCGTATCGAGACGCGCAAACGCGTCGAGCGCGCGGCGCAGGATCGTCACGGCCATCTCGCCCGACACCTTGATCTCGGCGATGTTGACCGCGCGCGCGGCCGGCTCGTCGACCAGGCGGCGCACGCGCTTCGCGATCTTCTCTGCCTCGTCGCCGGCACGCTCGAGGTTCGTAATCGTTTTCGAAATCGACATCAAAAGACGCAGGTCGCGCGCGGCAGGCTGCCTCCGCGCGATGATGTTGCCGCATTCCTGGTCGATGTCGACTTCCATCGCGTTCAGCGTTTCCTCGGCCGTGATCACCTTCTCGGCCGCGTCGCGATCGAATTCGTTGAGTGCGTGCATCGCGCCGACGATCTGCGACTCGACGAGCCCGCCCATTTCCAGCACTTTCGACGACACGGCATTCAGGTCCGCGTCGAACTGGCTCGACAGATGTTTATCCGACATGGCTGTTGTTCTCCGTCATCAGCCGAAGCGGCCGGTGATGTAGTCTTCCGTTTCCTTGCGCACCGGCTTGATGAAGATCTTTTCGGTTTCACCGAACTCGATCAGCTCGCCCAGGTACATGTAGGCCGTGTAATCCGAGCAGCGTGCGGCCTGCTGCATGTTGTGCGTGACGATCACGACCGTGTAGTCGCTCTTCAGCTCCGCGATCAGTTCCTCGATGCGGCCCGTCGAGATCGGGTCGAGCGCCGAGCACGGCTCGTCGAGCAGCAGCACTTCCGGACGGATCGCGATGCCGCGCGCGATGCACAGACGCTGCTGCTGGCCGCCGGAGAGGCCGTAGCCGCTCTGGCCAAGCTTGTCCTTCACTTCGTTCCACAGCGCGGCCTTCGTGAGCGCCCACTCGACGCGGTCGTCCATTTCCGAGCGCGTGAGCTTTTCGAACATCTTCACGCCGAACGCGATGTTGTCGTAGATCGACATCGGGAACGGGGTCGGCTTCTGGAACACCATGCCGATGCGCGCACGCAGCAGCGAGATGTCGCGCTTCGTCGTCAGCAGGTTCTCGCCGTCCATCAGGATTTCGCCTTCGGCGCGCTGCTCCGGATAGAGCGCGAACATCTTGTTGAACGTGCGCAGCAGCGTCGACTTGCCGCAGCCCGACGGGCCGATGAACGCCGTCACCTTCCCTTCGGGAATGCGCAGGTTGATGTTCTTCAGCGCATGGAACTTGCTGTAGAAGAAGTTGAGGTTGTTGACCTCGATCTTCGCGTTCAGCGGCGCGAGCGGGCGATCGTTCGCCGCGTCGTGCGTGCCGGCGGGCGCTGCGGTGCGCTCGACGGGATTCAGGTGGCTCTCTGCCATATTCATCGGATTGCTCCGCCGTTACTTTTTCGAGAAGACCGAGCGCGCCAGGATGTTGAGTCCGAGCACCCCGAGCGTAATCAGGAACACGCCCGCCCATGCGAGCGACTGCCATTCCGCGAACGGGCTCATCGCGAACTTGTAGATCGTCACGGGCAGGTTCGCCATCGGCTGGCTCATGTCCCACGAGAAGAACTGGTTCGACAGCGCGGTGAACAGCAGCGGCGCCGTTTCGCCGGCGATCCGCGCGACCGCGAGCAGCACGCCCGTGATGATGCCGCCCACCGATGCGCGCAGCGTAATCTTCAGCACCATTCGCCACTTCGGCGTGCCGAGCGCGAAGGCTGCTTCGCGCAGCGCGTTCGGCACGAGCTTCAGCATGTTCTCGGTCGTGCGGATCACGATCGGGATCTGCAGCAGCGCGAGCGCTATCACGCCGGCCCAGCCCGAGAAGCGCCCCGACTTCGCGACGACGAGCGCGTACACGAACAGGCCGATGACGATCGACGGCGCGGACAGCAGGATGTCGTTGATGAAGCGGATCGTGCTCGCCAGCAGGTTCTTCTGGCCGTATTCGGCGAGATAGACGCCCGCGAGGATGCCGATCGGCGTGCCGACCAGCGTGCCGAAACCGCACAGCAGCAGGCTGCCGACGATCGCGTTCGCGAGACCGCCGCCTTCGGTGTTCGGTGCCGGCGTCGATTCGGTGAACAGCTGCAGCGACAGGCCGCCGATACCGAGGTGCAGCGTCGTGTACAGGATCCACACGAGCCACAGCAGGCCGAACGCCATTGCGCCGAGCGATGCGGCGAGCGCGATCGCGTTGACGGCCTTGCGCTTGCGCTGCAGGCGCTCGCGCATCGCTTCGAGCACGGCGCCGTCTGGCCCCGGGAAATTCATGATGGGCTCGCTCATTTCTTGCCCTCTCCCTTCTCGAGACGAAGCAGCAGCAGTTTGGAGATGGACAGCACGATGAACGTGATCACGAACAGGATCAGGCCCAGTTCCATCAGCGCGGACGTATGCACGCCCGGCTGCGCTTCCGCGAATTCGTTCGCGAGCGCCGACGTGATGCTGTTGCCCGGCGCGAACAGCGACACGCTGTCGAGCAGGTTCGTGTTGCCGATCACGAACGTCACGGCCATCGTCTCGCCGAGTGCGCGGCCGAGGCCGAGCATCACGCCGCCGATCACGCCGGTCTTCGTATACGGCAGCACGACCTTCCACATCACTTCCCAGGTCGTGCAGCCGATCCCGTATGCCGATTCCTTCAGCAGCACGGGCGTGACCTCGAACACGTCGCGCATCACCGACGCGATGTACGGGATGATCATGATCGCGAGAATCACGCCGGCCGCGAGGATGCCGATGCCGATCGGCGGGCCGGACGTCAGCGGCCCGAGCACCCACACGTCCTTGAGCAGATGGCCGAGCGGCTTCTGGAAGTATTCGGCGAAGATCGGCGCAAACACGAGCAGGCCCCACATGCCGTACACGATCGACGGAATCGCGGCGAGCAGTTCGATCGCGATGCCCAGCGGACGGCGCAGCCACACGGGCGACAGCTCGGTGAGGAACAGTGCGATGCCGAAACTGACGGGCACCGCGATGACGAGCGCAATGACCGACGTCACGATCGTGCCGTAGATCGGCACGAGTGCGCCGTAGATGTCCGAGTTGGGATCCCACTCGGATTGCCACAGGAAGCCGAGGCCGAACTTCTGGATGGTCGGCATCGACGCAATGATCAGGGAAACGATGATCCCGCCCAGCAGCAGCAGGGTCACGATCGCGGCGAGCCGTGCGAGGCCGCCGAACAGAACGTCGCCGAGGCGGCTCGGCGCGCGCTGCTGCGCACTGTCGGGCGATCGGGAGGACGCGTATGAAATATCAGACATGGGTGCCTGCTTTTGATCGCCGGGCGCCGTAACGCCCGGCTTTACCGCACACACTGCCCGACCGGCGCGGCCGGGCAGTGAACCGCTGCATTGCTTACTCGGCGGCGACCGGCTTGCCCGATGCGTCCGTCACCTTCGTCTTCCACTGCTTGCGGATTTCCGTCTCGACCGTCGCCGGCAGCGAGATGTAGTCGAGGCTGTCCGCAGCCTTCTCGCCGTTCTTGAACGCCCAGCTGAAGAACTTCAGCGTTTCCGCGCCCTGCTCCGGCTTGTCCTGCTTCGCGTGCAGCAGCACGAACGTCGCGCCGACGACCGGCCATGCTTCCTTGCCCGGCTGGTTCGTCAGGATCTGGTAGAACGACTTCGACCAGTTCGCGCCGGCGGCAGCCGCCTTGAACGTTTCCGTCTTCGGCTCGACCACCGTGCCCGTCGAGTTCTTCAGCGCAGTGTAGGTCATGTTGTTCTTCTTCGCGTACGCCCACTCGACGTAGCCGATCGCGCCCGGCAGGCGCTGCACGAAGGCCGCAACGCCGTCGTTGCCCTTGCCGCCCGTGCCCGTCGGCCAGTTGACCGTCGTGCCTTCGCCGATCTTCGACTTCCACTCGTCGTTGACCTTCGACAGGTAGTTCGTCCAGATGAAGCTCGTGCCCGAGCCGTCAGCACGGCGAACGACGGCGATGTCCGTATCCGGCAGCTTGACCTTCGGGTTCAGCGCGGCGATCGCCGGATCGTTCCACTTCTTGATCTTGCCGAGGTAGATGTCGCCGAGCACCGGGCCCGACAGCGTCAGTTCACCGGCCTTCACGCCCGGCACGTTGATGACCGGCACCACGCCGCCGACCACCGTCGGGAACTGGAACAGGCCTTCCTTCGCGAGCTCTTCATCCTTCAGCGGAGCGTCCGAACCGGCAAAATCGACCGTCTTCGCGACGATCTGCTTCAGGCCGCCCGACGAACCGATACCCTGGTAGTTGACCTTCGCGCCGCCGGACTGCTGGTAGTCGGCAGCCCATTTCGTATAGATCGGCATCGCGAACGTGCTGCCTGCGCCCGTGATGTCGGCAGCTTGCGCGGCAACGGCGAAAAGCGCGCCAGCCAAGCCGGCAATCGCGGTTTGCATCAATTTCATGAGACCTCCAGTGTGTGAGCGGATGACTACGGCACCGCGAAGGTTAGGGGCTCCTCATGACGGTAATGTGACAATCGATGAAACTGGCGTGACAGTAACATGACTGGTTGAAAGGGAATATCGGATGCGGCGCGGGCGGCGCCTGCGGGCACCGGAACGGCAGAGGCGGCAAGAATTGCCTGCCTGGCAAGGACGGGGTGGGCACCCGTTTTTCGGGTGCGCCGGCGGATCGTAGCGCAGCGTCGGCGGTACGGGAAGCCCCTGCGGTGGGCGCGATATCAGGGGTCGGAAGATATCTTCAGTCAGGCGATGCATTGATCGACGCGACACACTATAGGTAGCGCAAACCTTTGCGTCTGACGAAATTGCGGCGCCCGAAGGCGCCGCATGCCGATTCACCGGAGAACCGGCGCGCGGGCGGCAGGCCGCCCCGCGCCGATATCGTGCGTCAGGTCGTCGCCGCGCGCACCGCGTCGGCGATCGTCTCCGCATGGCGGACCGCATCGGCCGCCTGCTGCGCTTCGACCATCACGCGCAGCACGGGCTCGGTGCCCGATGCGCGGATCAGCACGCGGCCGCTGCCGGCGAGTGCGGCTTCGGCCGCGTCGATCGCGGCGCGAATCGACGCGCTGCCCTTCCAGTCGGCGCCCGGCTTCATCCGCACGTTGATCAGCTTCTGCGGAAACAGCGTGACGCCATCGAGCATCTGCGCGAGCGTTCGGCCGCTGCGCTTCAGCGCGGCCAGCACGAGCAGCGCCGACACGATGCCGTCGCCGGTCGAATGCCGGTCGAGCGACAGGATGTGGCCCGAGCCTTCCGCGCCGAGCTGCCAGCCGTGCTCGCGCAATTGCTCGAGCACATAGCGGTCGCCGACCGCCGCGCGGACGAATTTCACGCCCTCGCGCTGCAGCGCGACTTCGACGGCGAGGTTCGTCATCAGCGTGCCGACCGCACCTTCGACCTTGCCGTCGGTCGCGATCCGGTCCTTCACGAGCACGTAGAGGAGTTCGTCGCCGTTGTACAGGCGCCCGGTCGCATCGACGACCTGCAGGCGATCCGCATCGCCGTCGAGCGCAATACCGAGATCGGCGTGGTTCGCCCGCACCGCGCGCACCAGCGCGTCGGGCGCGGTTGCGCCGACGCCGTCGTTGATGTTGAAGCCGTTCGGCGCGACGCCGATCGGGATCACGTCCGCGCCGAGCTCGTGGAATACATGCGGCGCGACCTGGTACGCGGCACCGTGCGCGCAATCGACCACGAGCTTCAACCCGCGCAGGTCGAACGCAGCCGGGAACGTGCTCTTGCAGAACTCGATGTAGCGACCGGCCGCGTCGTCGAGGCGGCGCGCCTTGCCGAGGCCGTCGGACGACGCGCACTCGAGCGGCTTGTCGAGCCACGCTTCGATCGCGGCTTCGGTGTCGTCGGGCAGCTTGTTGCCGTCGGCGGAGAAAAACTTGATCCCGTTGTCGTGATACGGGTTATGCGACGCGCTGATCACGACGCCGGCCGACAGGCGCAGCGCACGCGTCAGATATGCGACGCCCGGCGTCGGCATCGGGCCGGCCAGCATCACGTCGACGCCGGCTGCCGAGAAACCGGCCTCGAGCGCGGCTTCGAGCATGTAGCCCGACACGCGCGTGTCCTTGCCGATCAGCACCGTCGGCCGCGAGCCTGCCGCGACGTCGGCCGAGCTGGCCAGCACCTTGCCGGCCGCGTAGCCGAGGCGCAATACGAAATCCGGCGTGATGGGCGCCTCGCCCACCGTGCCGCGAATGCCGTCCGTGCCGAAATATCGACGTCCCATGGCGAATCTTCCTCCTTCGTCTTCTGACTTATCGTTGCCGCGCGGCTTCGCGCACGGCATTCCAGACTTTCAGCGCATCGACCGTCGCCGCGACGTCGTGCACGCGCACGATCGCCGCACCGCGCTCGACCGCGCACAACGCGGCCGCCACGCTCGCCGCGACGCGCTCCATCGGCGGCTTGCCGCCGATCACCGCGCCGAGCATCGACTTGCGCGACATGCCCGCGAGAATCGGATAAGCGCGCCCGTCGGGCCGCGCGGGCGCCGTGTCCGACAACGCGGCCAGCAGCGCATAGTTGTCGTCGACGACCGCCTTGCCGAACCCGAAGCCGGGATCCACGCAGATCCGCTCCGGCGCAATGCCCGCGTCGCGCAACGCCTGCGCGCGCGCGGCGAGAAACTCGCGCACGTCGGTCACGACGTCGCCGTAGTCCGGCTCGCCGACCTGCATCGTCTGCGGCTCGCCGAGCATGTGCATCGCGCACAGCCCGCAGTTGCCGTCGCGCACCGCGTCGATCGCACCCGGCTGGCGGAATCCCCAGATGTCGTTGATCAGGTCCGCGCCGGCGGCCAGCGCCGCGCGCATCACGGCCGGCTTGTAGGTGTCGACCGACAGCGGCACGTTCAGCGGCCGCAGCGCCTCGACGAGCGGGATCACACGCGCGAGTTCCTCGTCGAGCGGTACGGGCGGCGCGCCGGGGCGCGTCGATTCGCCGCCGATATCGAGGAGGTCCGCGCCTTCGGCGATCATGCGCTCGGCCTGGCGCAGCGCATCGTCGCGCGCGAGGAAGCGGCCGCCGTCGGAGAACGAATCGGGCGTGGCGTTGAGAATGCCCATCACGAGCGGGCGCTCGAACGTCAGTGCGAAGCGGCCGCACTGGAGCGGCGCGGGAACAGATGGAGTAACAGCGGAATCGGACACAAGCGACTGGCGTGGTTGAATGCAAAACGGGCCGGTGTGAAGCCACACCAGCCCGTGAACGGTGCTAAAGCGGAGGTTATGCCGCCGGCGAAGCAGGCGCCGGCGCGTTGCCGGGCTTGACCTCGGCGCTGCTGCCACCGCCCGACGAATCGCCGCCGACGGCCGGCGAGCTCTTCGGCGAGCGCGGCGGACGGCCTTCCATGATGTCGTTGATCTGATCGGCGTCGATCGTCTCCCACTCCATCAGAGCAGCCGTCATCGCTTCGACCTTGTCGCGGTTCTCTTCGAGCAGGCGGCGCGCAAGGGTGTACTGATCGTCGAGCACGCGGCGGATTTCCGAATCGACCTTCTGCTGCGTCGCTTCCGAGATCGTGCGCGTGAAGCCGCGGCCGAACGGCGACGCATCGTTCTCGTCGTCGACGTAGACCATCGGCCCGAGCGCATCGGTCATGCCGAAACGGGCCACCATCGCGCGCGCCGTCTGCGTTGCCTTGTTGAAGTCGTCCGATGCGCCGGTGCTGACGAGATTCATGAACAGCTCTTCCGCCACCCGGCCACCGAACAGGATCGCGAGGCGGTCCAGCAGGTAGTCCTTCGAGTACGTCTCGTTGTCATGCTCCGGCAACTGCCACGTGACGCCCAGCGCACGGCCGCGCGGGATGATCGTGACCTTGTGCACCGGGTCGGCCTTCGGCAGCAGCTTCGCGACCACCGCGTGGCCCGACTCGTGGTAAGCGGTCGCGCGCTTCGCTTCCTCGCGGATCACGGCCGACTTGCGCTCCGGACCCATGAAGATCTTGTCCTTCGCGTCCTCGAAATCCTGCATCTCGACGATGCGCTTGCCGCGGCGTGCCGCGAACAGCGCAGCCTCGTTCACGAGGTTCGCGAGATCGGCGCCCGAGAAGCCCGGCGTGCCGCGTGCGATGACGGCCGCATCGACGTCGTTCGCGATCGGCACCTTGCGCAGGTGCACGCGCATGATCTGCTCGCGGCCGCGGATGTCCGGCAGACCGACGTAGACCTGACGGTCGAAACGGCCCGGACGCAGCAGCGCCTTGTCGAGCACGTCGGAACGGTTGGTCGCGGCGATCACGATCACGCCTGAGTTCGCCTCGAAGCCGTCCATCTCGACCAGCATCTGGTTCAGCGTCTGCTCGCGTTCGTCGTTGCCGCCGCCCATGCCGGCGCCGCGATGACGGCCGACCGCGTCGATTTCGTCGATGAACACGATGCACGGCGCATGCTTCTTCGCCTGCTCGAACATGTCGCGCACACGGGCCGCGCCGACGCCGACGAACATTTCGACGAAGTCCGAACCCGAGATGCTGAAGAACGGCACCTTCGCTTCACCCGCGATCGCGCGGGCGAGCAGCGTCTTGCCGGTACCCGGCGGGCCGACGAGCAGCACGCCGCGCGGAATGCGACCGCCCAGCTTCTGGAATTTCTGCGGATCGCGCAGGAAGTCGACGAGCTCGGACACTTCTTCCTTCGCTTCGTCGCAGCCCGCGACGTCGGAGAAGTTCACCGCGTTGTTGTTCTCGTCGATCAGCCGCGCTCGCGACTTGCCGAACGAGAAGGCGCCGCCTTTGCCGCCCCCCTGCATCTGCCTCATCATGTAGAACCAGAACACGATGATCAGGATCGTCGGCCCGAGGTAGTACAGCGCGGACATCAGCGCATTCGGCTCGTCGTCGGCCTTGCCGCTGACCTGCACGCCGTACTTCATCAGATCGCCGACCATCCAGATGTCGCCGGGCGACACGATCTGGTATTTCTGGCCATCAGCCGGAGTGACGGTGAGGTTGCGCCCCTGAACGATGACGTTCTTGACCTTGCCGTTCTTGGCGTCGTCCATGAACTGCGAATAGGACACGCCTTCCTGGACGCGGGGCTTGTCGAACTGCTTGAACACCGTAAACAGCACCAGTGCGATCACTAACCACACCGCTGCCTTCGAAAACATATTGTTGTTCAAAGCACCACTCCTTCACTCGTAGACGAGCGCCTACATTTTCCTTGCGGCGCCCCTCGGTCATTCTAATCCAGTCCGACCACCCTCGCCATAAGCATTGACAACCGCCGCGATAGCGCTTCGCTTGTCTGGCAAGGGCCGGAGCCCGTTTGCGGCACCCCGCCGCGCGTCAGCGCGGATGCTTCAGATGCCGACCCAAAATGAACGTTTCGGCCGATTTGTTGCGGGACGCCTTGGGCTTGCGCGGCGCGACGGTCTTAAACTGCTGTTTGAATTTCTCGACGATCTGGCTGTAGCCGCTGCCGTGAAAGCATTTCACGAGCAGCGCACCGTCCGGCTTCAGATGCTTCTGCGCGAATTCGAGCGCCAGATCGCAGAGATGCTCGATGCGCGCCGCGTCCGCCGAGGCCACACCGGAGAGGTTGGGGGCCATGTCTGAAATAACAAGGTCCACCGCGCGGCCTTCGAGCACTTCCTCGAGCTGGTGGAGCACTTCGTCCTCGCGGAAGTCGCCCTGGATGAAGTGGACGTCGGCGATCGGCTCCATCGGCAGCAGGTCGAGCGCGATGATCGTGCCGTCGATGCCGCCTTCGCGCTCGGTAACGCGCTTCTTGCCCTGCGCGAGCTTGTTGCGGGCATACTGGCTCCAGCTGCCCGGCGTCGCGCCGAGATCGACGATGACCTGGCCCGGACGGACCAGCTTGTCCTGCTCGTCGATTTCCTTCAGCTTGTACGCGGCACGCGCGCGATAGCCCTCCCGCTGCGCCATTTTGACGTACGGGTCGTTGATGTGGTCGTGCAGCCAGTGCTGGTTAAAGCGGTTTTTTGCCATTCGAGAGAGAGATTGCTGCCATTTGCTTCGTGAAGCCGCGCTTTTAGCGGATAATACGCGTCTTCTTCGCGCGGCTGCGGCCCCTTTTCAGGCCCAAGCCGCGATTTTACGTGGTTTCGGCGCACGGCTGACGCGGTAACTTCCCGCGATCGTTTTTCAGGCCGCGTGCCCCTATTTAGATTTCGACATTTCCATGCCCGCCCTTTCGCTTTCTCCCGCCGAGCGCTCCGCGCTGCGCTCCCAGGCCCATGCGCTCAAGCCCGTCGTGCTGATCGGCGGCGAAGGGCTGACCGACGCCGTGCTGAAGGAAATCAAGGTGCACCTCGCCGCGCACCAGCTGATCAAGATCCGCGTGTTCGGCGACGAGCGCGACGAACGCATCGCGATCTACGACGAGATCTGCGACCGCCTGAGCGCGGCGCCGATCCAGCACATCGGCAAGCTGCTGGTGATCTGGAAGCCCGAGGCCGCCGCAGCGGCCCCGGCCCGCGGCCGTCGCGCCGGCACGCTGCCGAGCGCGGCCGAAGCCGCCGACGACAGGAAAGGCCGCGCACCGCGCACGGTCAAGGTCGTCAAGGTGTCGCCGAACGCGAGCCCCGTGCGTCGTCCGAAGCCGACGAAGGTCGTCGTGCGCGGCAACGAGCGCGTGACGGCAGGCGGCAACGTGAAGCGCGCGAAAAAGCGCCAGGCAAGCACCAAGCGGCCGTTCCAGGACAAGTAAAACGCGTACGCGGCACAGGTCACACCGTGCCGCGCGCTGCCCGCTCGGCGCTCAGGCGTCGCGCGCCGGCAGACGCCAGATCAGCATCAGCCCCAGCACGCTCTCGACGAGATAGAACACGCTCGAGACGCCGTGCAGCATCCCGAAGCGACTCGCGTACGGCGAGTTCGCGATATCGGTGCCCGCGTCCATCGCGGCCACCCGCAGCGCGTTCATGAACGGCTGCAGCGCGAAATACCCGACCAGCACGCACACGACCATCGCGGCGACGATCCAGCGCACACGGCGATATTCGCTGCTGCCGCGCCGCACCTGCTGGTTCGACAACGCGAGCAGCAGCACGCCGCACACGACACCGAGGATTGCCTCGATACGGAACAGCTGGGCGGCGACCGAACCGGCCGTCATCCGCTCCAGCGTCTTGAACAGCACGGGCGCGACCGCATACCCGATCGTCAGCAGGCTGCCGACCCACACGGCCGACAGCAGACGGAACACGCGATGCGGCATTACGTCGCCCCGCTTCAGATGTAGCTGACCGAGATGATTTCGTATTCGCGCACGCCGCTCGGCGCCTGCACGGCCGCGACGTCGCCTTCGGACTTGCCGATCAGTGCGCGCGCGATCGGCGAGCTGACCGAGATCAGGCCGTGATCGATATCGGCTTCGTCGTCGCCGACGATCTGGTATTTGACGGTGTCGCCCGACTCGAGATCCTCGAGCTCGACCGTCGACGCGAAGACCACGCGGCCTTCGGCATCGAGCACGGTGGGATCGATGACCTGCGCGGCCGACAGCTTCGATTCGATTTCCGCGATACGACCCTCGATGAAGCCCTGCTTTTCCTTCGCGGCATCGTATTCGGCGTTTTCGGACAGATCGCCCTGTGCGCGGGCCTCCGCGATCGCGTTGATCACGGCCGGCCGCTCGACGGATTTGAGGCGCTGCAATTCATCGCGCAGTTGCTCTGCGCCACGCTTTGTCAACGGAATGGTGCTCATAAACGGCTCAATCGCTAAAAACGGCTTTAAAAAAAATCACCGCGATTAAGCGCGTTTCCGATGAACCGGAAACACCGCTTAACCGCGGCACGTATTGCTTCGACAGGTAACTGACTGCTTAGTTTAGGCGAGCGTGAAGACCTTGTAAATCATAGACTTCCAGATCCTTCAGGTAGCGCAAGCCTTCGACGGCCGCGCGCGCGCCCGACATCGTCGTGTAGTACGTGACCTTGTGCGCCTGCGCGCTCATGCGGATCGAACGCGAATCGGCGATCGCCTGGCGCGTCTCGTCGACCGTCGTGAACACGAGGGCGATCTCGCCGTTCTTGATCATGTCGACGATGTGCGGACGGCCGTCCTTCACCTTGTTCACGACCTTCACCGGCACGCCGGCCGCTTCGATCGCGGCAGCCGTGCCCTTGGTCGCGACGATCGGGTAGCCGAGGTCGTGCAGCATGCGCGCGACTTCGACGGCCTTCGGCTTGTCCGCGTCCATCACGGTCAGCAGCACCGTGCCCGACTCCGGCAGGCGCGAACCGGCCGCGAGCTGCGACTTGAACAGCGCTTCGCCGAACGTCTGGCCGACGCCCATCACTTCGCCGGTCGAACGCATTTCAGGCCCGAGGACCGGATCGACGGTCGGGAACTTGACGAACGGGAACACCGCTTCCTTCACGCTGAAGTACGGCGGCTCGACTTCCTTCGTTACGCCCTGCTGCGCGAGCTTCTGGCCGACCATCGCGCGCGCCGCGATCTTCGCGAGCGGCAGGCTGGTCGCCTTCGACACGTACGGCACCGTGCGCGACGCGCGCGGGTTCACTTCGAGCACGTAGATGATGTCCTGCTTCGAACCGTCCGCCTGCGGCACCTGCTGGATCGCGAACTGCACGTTCATCAGGCCGACCACGTTCAGCGCCTTCGCCATCGCGCCCGTCTGGCGCTTCAGCTCGGCCACGGTTTCCTTCGACAGCGAGTACGGCGGCAGCGAGCATGCCGAGTCGCCCGAGTGGACGCCCGCCTGCTCGATGTGCTCCATCACGCCGCCGATGAACACGGCTTCGCCGTCGCAGATGCAGTCGACGTCGCACTCGATCGCGTCGTTCAGGAAGCGGTCGAGCAGCACCGGCGAATCGTTCGACACCTTCACGGCCTCGCGCATGTAGCGCTCGAGGTCGCGCGGCTCGTGGACGATTTCCATCGCGCGGCCGCCCAGCACGTACGACGGGCGCACGACGAGCGGGTAGCCGATTTCCTCGGCAAGCTTGAGCGCCTCGTCTTCCGCGCGCGCGGTGCGGTTCGGCGGCTGGCGCAGGCCGAGATCCTGCAGCAGCTTCTGGAAGCGTTCGCGGTCTTCGGCCGCGTCGATCATGTCCGGCGACGTGCCGACGATCGGCACGCCGTGCGCCTCGAGGTCGAGCGCGAGCTTCAGCGGCGTCTGGCCGCCGTACTGGACGATCACGCCGACCGGCTTTTCCTTGTCGACGATCTCGAGCACGTCTTCGAGCGTCAGCGGCTCGAAGTACAGGCGGTCGGACGTGTCATAGTCGGTCGACACCGTTTCCGGGTTGCAGTTGACCATGATCGTTTCGTAGCCGTCCTCGCGCATCGCGAGCGCCGCGTGCACGCAGCAGTAGTCGAACTCGATGCCCTGGCCGATCCGGTTCGGGCCGCCGCCCAGCACCATGATCTTCTTGTTGGTGGTCGGCTGCGCCTCGCACTCTTCCTCGTAGGTCGAGTACATGTACGCGGTTTTCGTCGCGAACTCGGCCGCGCAGGTGTCGACGCGCTTGTAGACCGGGCGCACGTTCAGCTCGACGCGGCGGCGGCGGACGTCTTCCGGCGTCGCGCCGAGCAGCTTCGCGAGGCGGCGGTCGGAGAAACCGCTCTGCTTCAGGTAACGCAGCTCGTCGAACGTCAGCGACGCGAGCGTGCGGCCCGCGAGCGCCTTTTCCTTCAGGATGATCTGCTCGATCTGATGGAGGAACCACGGGTCGATCGCGGTTTCCGCGAAGATTTCCTCGGCCGTCATGCCGATGCGGAACGCGTCGCCGACATACCAGATGCGGTCCGGGCCCGGCTCGTGGATCTCGATCGCGATCTCGTCGCGGTCGGTCGACTTCTCGTCGAGACCGTCGACGCCGACTTCGAGGCCGCGCAGCGCCTTCTGGAACGATTCCTGGAACGTGCGGCCGATCGCCATCACTTCGCCGACCGACTTCATCTGCGTCGTCAGGCGCGAATCGGCTTCACGGAACTTCTCGAACGCGAAACGCGGGATCTTCGTGACGACGTAGTCGATCGTCGGCTCGAACGACGCCGGCGTCTGGCCGCCGGTGATTTCGTTCTTCAGCTCGTCGAGCGTGTAGCCGACCGCCAGCTTCGCGGCGACCTTCGCGATCGGGAAGCCGGTCGCCTTCGATGCAAGCGCCGACGAACGCGACACGCGCGGGTTCATTTCGATGACGACCATGCGGCCGTCCTTCGGGTTGATCGAGAACTGCACGTTCGAGCCGCCCGTGTCGACGCCGATCTCGCGCAGCACCGCGAGCGATGCGTTACGCAGGATCTGGTATTCCTTGTCGGTGAGCGTCTGCGCCGGCGCGACCGTGATCGAGTCGCCGGTGTGCACGCCCATCGGGTCGAGGTTTTCGATCGAGCAGACGATGATGCAGTTGTCGGCGCGGTCGCGCACGACTTCCATCTCGTATTCCTTCCAGCCGAGCAGCGATTCCTCGATCAGCAGCTCGCGCGTGGGCGACAGGTCGAGACCGCGCTTGCAGATTTCCTCGAACTCTTCGCGGTTGTACGCGATGCCGCCGCCCGAGCCGCCGAGCGTGAACGACGGACGGATCACGACCGGATAGCCGCTGCCGCCGGTGCCCGCCATGATCTCGGCGTGCACCTTGGTCGCTTCTTCCATCGAGTGCGCGATGCCCGACTTCGCGGAGCCGAGACCGATCTTGGTCATCGCTTCCTTGAACTTCTGGCGGTCTTCCGCCTTGTCGATCGCTTCCGGCGACGCGCCGATCAGTTCGACGCCGAACTTCTCGAGCACGCCGTGGTGATGCAGGTCGAGCGCGCAGTTCAGCGCGGTCTGGCCGCCCATCGTCGGCAGGATCGCGTCCGGGCGCTCCTTCTCGATGATGCGCGCGACGACTTCCCACGTGATCGGCTCGATGTAGGTCACGTCGGCCGTGTTCGGGTCGGTCATGATCGTCGCCGGGTTGCTGTTGACGAGAACGACCTTGTAGCCCTCCTCACGCAACGCCTTGCAAGCCTGCGCGCCCGAATAGTCGAACTCGCACGCCTGGCCGATGATGATCGGGCCGGCGCCGATGATGAGGATGCTTTTGATGTCTGTGCGTTTTGGCATGGCTTGTGAATTCAATAAGTAATCGTTGTCGTGGGTCGGCCGGCAGCGCTCAGCTCATGGTCGCGAGCGCGAGCTTCACCGAGAAACCGATGAACAGGCCGCCCACGCTGCTCGCCGCGCCTGCCGCGAGCTTGCGGCGGCGGCGGAAGTGCTCGGCGAGCCGCGCACCCGCGAAGATCAGCGTGCTCAGGTACAGGAAGCTCGCGCATTGCGCGATCGCCCCGAGCACGACGAACGACAGCGCGGGATGCGGGAATGCCGGGTCGACGAACTGGATGAAGAACGAGATGAAGAACAGGATCGCCTTCGGGTTCAGCAGGCTCACGATCAGCGCCTTGCGAAACGGCCGCTCGCCGTCGACCGCCTGCGGCGCCTCGGCGGGCTCGCCCGCCGGCGCGCGCAGCTTGCGCCACGCGCTGCGCAGCATGCCGGTACCGATGTAGAGCAGATACGCGGCGCCGCCGTACTTGACGACGGAGAACAGCAGCGGATTCGCCTTCAGCAGCGACGCGACGCCCGCGGCCGACAGCACCATCAGCACCGTGTCGCCGACGAACACGCCGCAGGCCGCGCGATAGCCGGCCTTCACGCCGCGCTGCGCCGCGAGCGACAGCACGTACATCGAGTTCGGCCCCGGCAGCAGGATGATGAAGATCACGCCGAACACGTAGGTCCAGATATCCGTGATGCCGAGTGCGTGGCCGAACATGATGCGAATCTCCCGTCCTTCTGTTGCGTCGGTTGCGTTAGGCGTTGCGCTGCTTCGCCGCGTCCATCAGCGCGGTGAAACGGTCGAACAGATAGCCGATGTCGTGCGGGCCCGGCGACGCTTCCGGGTGGCCCTGGAAGCAGAACGCCGGCTTGTCGGTCAGCTCGAAGCCCTGCAGCGTGCCGTCGAACAGCGACACGTGCGTCACGCGCGCGTTGGCCGGCAGCGAATCCGCATCGACCGCGAAACCATGGTTCTGCGACGTGATCACGACTCGACCGTCGCCGAGATCCTTCACCGGGTGGTTCGCGCCGTGGTGGCCCGTCTTCATTTTCAGCGTCTTCGCGCCGACCGCGAGGCCCATGATCTGGTGGCCGAGGCAGATGCCGAAGGTCGGCACGCCGCGCTCGATGAATTCCTTCGTGGCCGCGATCGCGTAATCGCACGGCTCCGGATCGCCGGGGCCGTTCGACAGGAAGATGCCGTCCGGATTCAGCGCGAGCGCATCGGCCGCGCTCGCCTGTGCGGGCAGCACCGTGACCTGGCAGCCGCGTTCCGCGAGCATGCGCAGGATGTTGTACTTGACGCCGAAATCGTACGCGACGACGCGGTACTTCGGCGCTTCCTGCATGCCGTAGCCGCTGCCGAGGCGCCATTCCGTCTGCTTCCACTCGAACGGCTTGGTGGTCGACACGACCTTCGCGAGATCCATGCCGGCGAGGCCCGGGAACGAGCGCGCGAGCTCGATCGCCTTCGCCTCGTCGTCCGAGCCGGCCAGGATGCAGCCGTTCTGCGCGCCCTTGTCGCGCAGGATGCGGGTCAGCTTGCGGGTGTCGATGCCGGCGATCGCGACGACGCCTTCGTCGCGCAGGTAATCGCCGAGCGTGCGGTCCATGCGGAAGTTCGATGCGAGCGTGGGCAGATCACGGACGATCAGGCCGGCGGCATGGACTTTCGTGGCTTCGACGTCTTCGGCGTTGACGCCGACGTTGCCGATATGCGGGTAGGTGAGCGTGACGATCTGGCGCGCGTAGCTCGGATCAGTCAGGATTTCCTGATAGCCGGTGATCGCGGTATTGAACACGACTTCGCCGATCGTATGGCCTTCGGCCCCGATCGAATAACCACGAAAGACCGTGCCGTCGGCGAGTGCAAGCAAGGCGGGAGAAAAAGACGGCAACACGGGAGGCTCCTTGGGGAACACCCTGCTGCCGACCTGTTTACCCTGCCGCGCGAGCGCCGCGCTGCGTGGGCGCGCGTAGTCGCTAGCTGGACGCGGCCTGCGTTGTCGAGACGCGAACCCGGCGCGTGGCGCACGAGGCTTCGCGGCATCGCCCGGCAGGCGGCGTGCGGCGGATGAACGGGATGAATGAGGTAGGCGCTAGGGTGCGAGGTTGATCAGCACAAACTTTCAAATTATAGCCCGAAAATGGCCCTATCTTCAATCGATATGGCCGTCCGATCATGCGTGCGCCGCCACCGGCAGCGCGGTACGGCGTACGCGCAACGGCGCACGCTCGACGTGCTGCGGCCCCGTTTCCGCAGCCGCCCCACCCACCAGCGTACCGCCGGATCAGTGGGCTTGGCCAGCGCCGCGCGCGGGCCACACGTACCAGACCGCGCTCGCGAGCTGCAGCGCAAGCAGCACGCCCCATGCGGTGAGGTGCGCGGCGGCCGGATAACGGCCGTCGACCGCGGGCCAGCGCGACAGCACCGCGCCGACACCGATCTGGAACGCAAAGATCAGCAGGAAGATCACCAGCGTGAGCGTCGTGTTCGCGCGGCCGATCAGGTGGGCGGGAAAGTGCCCGGCCATCACCGCGTAGGTCAGGATGCCGACGCCGCCGAACATCCCGTATGCAGCCCACAGCACGGCCGGCGGCAACGGCATGCGCGCGACGATCGCGACCTGCGTCGCGACGAACAGCGCCATCCCGACCCCGCAGAACGCATAGACGGACACGCCGCGCCGCTCGAGCACGCGCGCCGCGGCGCCGAAGCCGACGCAGCCGGCCATCATCGCGAAGCCGAGCACCGACACGAGGCGCGCGGCATGCGGCGCATCGAACCCCGCGACGTCGCGCAGGTACGGCCCGACCCACAGCGACTGCATCGCGTAAAACACGCCCTGCGTGACGACCGAGAACGACGAGATCTTCCAGAACGCGCGGCTGCTCAGGATGTGCCACGTGCCCTTGAACTGACTGACGAGCCCGCCCTGGTGGCGCACCTGCTTCGCTTCGGGCGCGCCGAAGCCGATCGAGGCCGCGACGACCACCGTCAGCACCGCGAGGCCGAAACAGATCGCGCGCCAGTTCGTCCAGCCGAGCAGCCAGGTCAGCGGCGAACCTACCACGACGCCGCCGAGGCCGCCAACCGCCATCACGAGGCCGTTGACGAGCGGCAGCCGGCCGACCGGGAAATGCTGCGCGAGCGCCTTGAATGCCGCGCCGAGACACACCGACACGCCGACACCGATCAGCAGCCGGCCGATCATCATCGTGCCGATGCCGTGCGCGGCGCCGAACACGGCGGCGCCGGCCGCGGCGAACAGCAGCATGCCGGCCGTCACGCGGCGCGCGCCGAAGTGGTCGAGCATCACGCCGGCCGGAATCTGCGCGCCCGCGAAACCGAGAAAATAGAGACTGGTGAGCAGGCCGAGATCGGCGGCCGACAACCCGAGCTCATGCGTGACGAACGGCGCGAAGCCCAGATTGACGCCACGAAACACATACGACACGAAATACCCGATCGAAAACAGCGCGAGCACCCTCACCTGCACCGACGACATCGCTCCCCCTCGTGATATGAAGACTGTCGAAGCGACGCGGCGCCCTCGCACCGCGCACAAACGAAAACGCCGTCACCTCGGTGACGGCGTTTCGTTGCAATTCGTCGGATGATAGCGCAATCGCGCGACCCGGACCGGCCGCCCGCCGCGCTTCGCAGCCGCGTTACTTCTTCTTGCCCTTGGCCGGCGCGGCCTTCGCGGGTGCAGCTTTCGCAGATTTGGCCGATTTGGCCGCCGGCTTTGCCGCGCCGCGCTTCGCGCCGTGCGACTTGCCGCCCACCGCCAGGCTCGCGCGCTCGATGCGCGCACTGCCGACCGACGTCGCGATCCGCTCCGGACCGGGTTCCGCCGGCACCGAGCGGCCGACCGGCACGTGCAGCACGAGCGCCTGGCCCGGCATCGCGAGATCGCGGTGCGTGCGGTTCCACGCCTTGAGCTGGCCGACCGACACGCCGTAGCGGCCGGCGATCGCCGCCATCGACTGCTTGCGGCGCACGCGGATCAGCATCTTGCGCGTGTCGGGTACGTCGGGCTCCATCGCGAGCGCGCCGTTTTCGGCGACGTCGGCACTGATGTCCTCGTCGTCGTCATCGCCGCGCGGCACGACGATCGTCGAACCCGGCTTCAGGCGCATGCCGGCCGGAATCTTGTTGACCGACATCAGCGTATCGGCGTCCACGCCGATCTTCTCGGCGATCGCGGCCGGCCGTGCACGTTCGCTGACCGTATAGGTGGTCCACGTCGAAAGCTGGCCGTTGTATGACTTCAGGTTCTTCTCGAACGCGGACGCGTTGTCGAACGGCAGCAGGATCTGCGGTTCGGTCGCGCCGAGGATCACCGGCTTCGCGAACGACGGGTTCAGCGAGCGGAATTCGTCGAGCGACAGGTTCGCGAGCTTCGCGGCGACCGCGACGTCGATGTCGCGCGACGTCGTGACCGTCACGAAATACGGGTGGTTCGGGATGTCCGGCAGCGTCAGGCCGTACTGCTTCGGGCTCGCGATGATGTTCTTCACCGCCTGCAGCTTCGGCACGTAGTTGCGCGTCTCGTTCGGCATCCGCAGGCTCTGGTAGTCGGTCGGCAGGCCGGCCGCCTGATTGCGCGCGATCGCGCGCTGCACGTTGCCCTCGCCCCAGTTGTACGCGGCCAGCGCCAGATACCAGTCGCCGAACATGTCATGCAGGCGCGACAGGTAGTCGAGCGCGGCGCTCGTCGACGCGAGCACGTCGCGCCGTTCGTCCTGCCACATGTTGCGCTTCAGGTTGTACGTGCGGCCCGTGCCGGGCATGAACTGCCACATGCCGGCCGCCTTCGCGACCGACAGCGCCTGCGGGTTGAACGCGGATTCGATGAACGGCAGCAGCGCGAGCTCGGTCGGCATGTGACGCGCCTCGAGCTCCTCGACGATGTGATACAGGTACTTCTGCGAGCGCTCGGTCATGCGCTGCACGTAATCGGGACGCTGCGTGTACCAGGTCGTCTGCATGTCGACGAGGTCGCTCTGCAGGTCGGGCATCTGGAAGCCGCGACGGATGCGACCCCAGAGATCGGAGTCCGCACTGGTCAGGTCGCCGACGGATTGCTTGTCGACGTCGACAGTTTCTTTGGCGGTGGCTGATTTACGGAGGTAGTTGGACGCCGCCTGCGGATCGGCGGTGTTGTTGGCGACAGGAGCCTGGCTCGCACAAGCGGCGAGTAGCAGGACCACCATCGCACTCAATATAAGTCGCATGAAAATCTCGGCTTCCGACGGCTGGAAATTGCTGGCGATACTACGGAAGTGCGTGCTTCACGTCAATAAAAACACCGAAAACTCAGCGAAATCCTACATTTGGAGCAATTTTTACAGACACCGCTTGAGCTTTGGAGTCCTCCGGAAATGATCATCTGAACCGGTTTTTCCACTCCCGCATCAGCGTAAACGCTGCCAGACGATCCGGCACCGTTTCGTGAAGCTCGGCCTCGAGCGTCGCATGGATGGCGGCGCTGTCCGCGCGCATGAACGGGTTCACCGCGCGCTCGTGCGCGATCGTCGTCGGCAGCGTCGGCACGCCGCGCGCGCGCAGCGCCTGCGCGTCGTCGCGCCACGCGGCAAGCGCCGCATTGCCGGGCTCGCACGCGAGCGCGAAGCGGATGTTCGACAGCGTATATTCGTGTGCGCAATGCACGCGCGTGTCTCCCGGCAGCGCCGCGAGCGCGTCGAGCGACGCGAGCATCTGCGCGGGCGTGCCTTCGAACAGGCGGCCACAGCCGCACGAGAACAGCGTGTCGCCGCAGAACACGTGCGGCACCGCGGCGCCCTGCCCGGCCGCCTGGAAATAGGCGATGTGGCCGCGCGTATGACCGGGCACGTCGAGCACGTCGAACGCGACGGCCGGCGCGTCGAGCGTCACGCGATCGCCGCCCGAAAGCGGCCGCGTGACCACGCCGATCGCCTCGGCCGCGGGGCCGTAAACGGTGAGCGGCACATCGGCCGGTTGGCTATTGCGCAGCGCCTCGACACCGCCGACATGGTCGGCGTGATGGTGCGTGAGTAAAATAGCGGTCAACCGCCAGCCTCGTTCGGCAAGAACCCGGCGCACCGGCGCGGCTTCACCCGGATCGACGGCGATCGCATCGCGGCCGTCCGAGACGAGCCAGATATAGTTGTCTTCGAATGCCGGAACCGGCACGTATTCCAGCTCGTTCATGGGCGCGCAACCATCGTTATGCCTGATCGTCAAATTATAGACTGGCCCGCCTGGACCGACTCGCCTCCTGGCCGCTATGTGCTGGACTGGGAGCAGGCGCAGCTCGACCGGATCGTGTCCGACGTCTTCGGGTTCCACGCGCTGCAGCTCGGCCTGCCGCAGCTCGACGCACTGCGCGAGAACCGCATGCCGTATCGCGGCCTCGTGCTCGATCCGGCGAGCGGCGCGAGCGCGCCATACCAGTATCCGTGGGCGCGCGAAGCGCACGCGCCGGAGCACGCGCCCGCCGATCGCAGCACGACGTGGTGCGACCTGCTCGACCTGCCGTTCGAGTCGCAGAGCGTCGACCTGATCGTGATGCCGCACACGCTCGAATTCACGTCCGACCCGCACCGCCTGCTGCGCGAGGCCGAGCGCGTGCTGATGCCGGAAGGCCAGCTCGTGATCACCGGCTTCAATTCGCTCAGCCTGTGGGGCATGCGGCAATCGTTCGGGCGCATGGCGAACCGCCCGTTCGTGCCGGCCACGCGCGACCAGATCGCGTTCATCCGGCTCAAGGACTGGATCAAGCTGCTCGGTTTCGACCTCGAACGCGGCCGCTTCGGCTGCTACCGGCCGCCGCTCGTCACCGACAAGTGGCTGGCCCGCTACGGCTTCATGGAAGCCGCGGGCGACCGCTGGTGGCCGATCTTCGGCGCCGTCTACATGGTGACGGCCGTCAAGCGCGTGCGCGGCATGCGCCTCGTCGGCCAGATCAAGATGAAAAAACCCGTGCTCGCGCCAGGCCTGACGCCCGCGGCCTCCCCGACCACCCATCAAGAACATTCATGACAATCGATACGATCGACATCTATACCGACGGCGCCTGCAAGGGCAACCCCGGCCCCGGCGGCTGGGGCGCACTGATGCGCTACGGCGACCGCGAAAAGGAGCTGTTCGGCGGCGAGCCCAACACGACCAACAACCGCATGGAGCTGATGGGCGTGATCGCCGCGCTCGAGGCGCTGAAGCGGCCGTGCCAGGTGATCGTGCACACCGATTCGCAATACGTGCAGAAAGGCATCAGCGAGTGGATCCACGGCTGGAAGAAGAAAGGCTGGGTCACCGCGGCAAAGACGCCCGTGAAGAACGCCGACCTGTGGAAGCGGCTCGACGCGCTCGTCGCGCAGCACGAGGTCGAGTGGCGCTGGGTCAAGGGTCATGCGGGCCATCCGGAAAACGAGCGCGCGGACGCGCTCGCGAATCGCGGCGTCGAATCGCTCACGGCCTGAACGCCGGCCACTCTCCTGTTTCCTTCGTTTTTCCCGACATGCGCCAGATCATTCTCGATACCGAAACCACCGGCCTGAACGCCCGCACGGGCGACCGTCTCATCGAAATCGGCTGCGTCGAGCTGCTGAACCGGCGGCTCACCGGCAACAACCTGCACTTCTACGTGAACCCCGAGCGCGACAGCGATCCGGGCGCACTGGCGGTGCACGGCCTCACGACCGAATTCCTCAGCGACAAGCCGAAGTTCGCGGAAGTCGCCAGCCAGATCCTCGACTTCGTGAAGGACGCCGAGCTGATCATCCACAACGCACCGTTCGACCTTGGCTTCCTCGACGCCGAATTCGCGCGGCTCGGCCTGCCGCCGTTCACCGAACATTGCGGCGGCGTGATCGACACGCTCGTGCAGGCCAAGCAGATGTTCCCCGGCAAGCGCAACTCGCTCGACGCGCTGTGCGATCGCTTCGGCATCAGCAACGCGCACCGCACGCTGCACGGCGCACTGCTCGACTCGGAGCTGCTCGCCGAGGTGTATCTCGCGATGACGCGCGGCCAGGACAGCCTCGTGATCGACATGCTCGACGACGCGGGCGCCGACGGCGGCGCGGCGAACGGCCAGCGCGTGTCGCTCGCCGCGCTCGACCTGGTCGTGGTGGCCGCGAGCGACGACGAGCTCGCCGCGCACCAGGCGCAACTCGACGAGCTCGACAAGTCGGTCAAGGGCGCATGCGTGTGGCGCAAGTTCGCCGACGCGGGTGCCGCCGAAACGGCCTGACGCACGCGGCACGCGCTGCGGCCGCGCTTACGCGCGCGGCTGCAGCGCGATGACCGCCATCCCGCCGAGCGCGAGCACCGCGCCGGCCACATCCCAGCGGGTCAACGCGATGCCGTCGACCACCCGCAGCCAGACCAGCGCTACCGCGATATACACGCCGCCGTACGCGGCATAGGTACGCCCGGCCGCGCTCGGGTGCAGCGTCAGCAGCCACGCGAACAGCGCGAGCGACAGCGCGGCCGGCACCAGCAGCCAGGCCGGCCGGCTGCCCTTCAGCACGAGCCACGGCAGGTAACAGCCGACGATTTCGGCCAGCGCGGTGGCGGCGAACAGCGCCGCGATCCTCATCAGTTCGGTCATCCGGTTCCTCGTGAATTCGCCCCCGTCGCCGGGGAGCTGCACGGCCCCGCCGCGCGCCGCCGATCATACCCGAGCAGGCCGCGCCGGACGCCCCGCCAGACGGGCGCCTCCCGGCAATTTGCACGATCATCCGTCATCGTGCTACCATGTCGCCTGTTTCAACATTCAATCTCTGTCTATTCGATTTCGAGAGAAGTCCGTCCGCGCATTACGGGCCGGCGCTTCGACCGAAATCGCACCCACAGGAAAGCCCGCCCGACAGGCCCGCTTTTCTCGTTTCGTTGCCCCTTTCGGGGCGCTTGCCGGAACGCCGGACCTCCGTCCGCACCGGCATCTGCCGCCAGCATCACGCGGCCCATTCTTCATGAGCGCACTGTCGCGACGGCCCATCGGGCCCGCGTCGAAGCAGCCCCTGACGGCCCTTTGCTGCCCGTTGCGCAGTAAGTGCTTAATGGTCTGCCCCGACGCGCCGCGCACGACACCGCGCTTGCAGGCAAACCGTGTCGGACGGCCCGCCCGTTCCGGCGCAGTCAAAGGAGTGCATGACCTTGACCGCAACACACGTCAGCCCGACCGCTGCTTCTTCCTCCACTTCGTCCGGCGACGCTCCGCTCGCCGCGGACGACATCACCGTCGTCGACCAGAGCCTGCTCAAGCGCGCCGTCAGCGCGATGGCCATCGGCAATGCGATGGAATGGTTCGACTTCGGCGTATACAGCTATATCGCCGTCACGCTCGGCAAGGTGTTCTTCCCGTCCAGCAGCCCGTCCGCGCAGCTGCTCGCGACCTTCGGCACGTTCGCGGCCGCGTTCCTCGTGCGCCCGCTCGGCGGCATGGTGTTCGGCCCGCTCGGCGACCGCATCGGCCGCCAGCGCGTGCTCGCCGCAACGATGATCATGATGGCCGTCGGCACCTTCGCGATCGGCCTGATCCCGAGCTACGCGTCGATCGGCATCATGGCGCCCGTGCTGCTGCTCGTCGCGCGCCTCGTGCAGGGCTTCTCGACCGGCGGCGAATATGGCGGCGCGGCCACCTTCATCGCCGAATTCTCGACCGACAAGCGCCGCGGCTTCATGGGCAGCTTCCTCGAATTCGGCACGCTGATCGGCTATGTGATGGGTGCGGGCGTCGTCGCGCTGCTGACCGCGTCGCTGTCGCAGGAAGCGCTGCTGTCGTGGGGCTGGCGCGTGCCGTTCCTGATCGCCGGCCCGCTCGGCCTGATCGGTCTCTACATCCGGATGAAGCTCGAGGAAACGCCCGCGTTCAAGCGCCAGGCCGAAGAGCGCGAAGCGCAGGACAAGGCCGTGCCGAAGGCGCGCTTCCGCGAAACGCTGATGCGCAACTGGCGCGCGCTGCTGCTGTGCGTCGGCCTCGTGCTGATCTTCAACGTGACCGACTACATGGTGCTGTCGTACCTGCCGAGCTTCATGTCGTCGACGCTGCACTTCGACGAATCGCACAGCCTCGTGCTCGTGCTGATCGTGATGGTGCTGATGATGCCGATGACGCTCTTCGCCGGCCGCCTGTCCGACCGGATCGGCCGCAAGCCGGTGATGCTCGCCGGCTGCGTCGGGCTGCTCGTGCTGTCGATCCCGTCGATGATGCTGATCCACGCGGGCACCACGGCATCGGTGTTCGGCGGCCTGCTGGTCCTCGGCGTGCTGCTGTCCTGCTTCACCGGCGTGATGCCGTCGGCGCTGCCGGCGCTGTTCCCGACCGAGATCCGCTACGGCGCGCTCGCGATCGGCTTCAACGTGTCGGTGTCGCTGTTCGGCGGCACGACGCCGCTGATGACAGCATGGCTCGTCGACGTGACGCACAACCTGATGATGCCCGCGTACTACATGATGGGCGCCGCCGTGATCGGCATCGTGTCGGTCGTCGCGCTCGCGGAAACCGCGCGCCAGCCGCTCAAGGGCTCGCCGCCGGCCGTCGCGACGCGCCGCGAGGCGCACCAGCTCGCGCGCCAGTTGCGCGAGGACGACGACTCGGAGATGTACGGCGTCGTGTCGCCCGCACGCGCCTGAGCGTCGCCCATGAAAAAGCCCCGGCCGAAGCCGGGGCCCGATCGAATCCGATCCGCCCGACCGGCTTGCGCCGGCCGGGCTTTTTTCATCCGTTAGCCGTGAGCGCCATCATGCGTGCGCTTCGCCGTGACGGCTGAAGATCAGCGCACGCGAGCGAGATACCGCCGCCTGCGCGCCGCGTGCCGCGACGATCAGCCCGACCTGGCCGAGATTGAAATCGCGCTCGACCATCAACTGCGTCAGCGCGGCAAGCGGCAACACGACGGACGGGTGGTACAGGCTTGATTCGAGCAGGGCTTTCATCATCGGCTCCATCTGGCAATGCGTGATTCGATGGAGTGGATTCTAGGGACCGGCCGCTTCCGGATAAACGGCGCGAATGCGAAGTCACTTGTCGGCCACCGAGAACAATCGGCGGCGGCTTGCCGGATGCGGCCGAGCGGCCGGCAGGCAACGGCGCGGGGCGGCCTCGCGCCCCGCCGCCAAGGGCCGCCAGGCCTACACGAGCGGCGTTTCGACGAACGCCGGCAACGCTTCCGCACGCGCAGAATGCGCGGCGAGCGCCGGATAGCGGGCAGGATCGATCCGCGCGAGCGCCGGGTAATCGGCCGCCACGAACTGCGTGAAGCGCCACGCCACCGCGACCGTCACGTCGGACTGCAGCAGGCGCGCACCGCCGAACCAGCCGTTCGCGGCCGCAACGAGCGGCTCCAGCTCGCCGTACGCGCCCTCGAGCTGGCTCAGCACGCGCTCGAGCCACGGCGCGTGCTGCTTGTCGGACGGGCGCAGCGCCTGCTCGTAGATGACCTGCACGGTCTTCTCGGCCGCCGCCAGCGCGAAACCGACCGGCACGAGCGCGCGCAGCCGCACGTCGGCGGCGTCGGGCAGCAAGCGCCGCTCCGGCGCGACCAGGTGATCGAGATAGTCGACGATCAGCGACGAATCGATCAGCGTCGCGCCGTCGTCGGTCACGAGCGTCGGCGCCTTGACGACCGGGTTGATCGCCCTGAACTGCTCGAAATGACGGAACACCGAGATCGACTCGTGTTCGAACGGCAGGTCGAGCAGCTTCGCCGAAATGGCGACACGGCGCACGAACGGGGAATCCAGCATGCCGATCAGCTTCATCGCAAACGCTCCGCTTGAGGGAATGGGACCGACGACTGTAGCAGCGTCGCGAGCCGTCGCCTAGCGTGCTCGTACGCGCGTCCGCTTGATACGTATCAGCGCCCCGCTACCCGGCCACAGTGACCATAATGCAGATTCACGCCCCTTCCGCCCCAAGGTCCGCCATGTGGTATGCCCTCGTCGAGCAGCAGCGGGAATGGATGCGCGCCTGGCGCGCGGCGACGCGGCACGCGTTCGATGCGTGGCCCGCGGCGACGCTGCCGCAGGCCGCGTCGTCGTGTTATGACGACCTGTTCGAGCCGCTGCTCGGGCAGCCGGCCGGGCCGCCGCGCTTCGACCTCGGGCGATCCGCCGTCGGCGAACGGGTCGCCGCGCACACGCCGTTCTGCGACCTGCGGCGCTTCACGCGCGCCGATGCGCGGCGCACGGTGCTGCTGTGCGCGCCGCTCGCCGGGCACGCGGCCGTGATGATGCGGGAAACCGTCGAGACGCTGCTCGCCGACGGCGACGTCTGCGTGACCGACTGGCGCAATGCGCGCGACGTGCCGCTCGCGTCGGGCCGCTTCGGGCTCGACGAGTATGTCGCGACGCTCGACGGCTTCGTCGACGGGCTCGCGCTCGACGATCGGCCGCTGCACGTCGTCGCCGTGTGCCAGGCGACCGTGCCGGCGCTCGGCGCGCTCGCGCTGCGCGCCGCGCGCGGCCTCGCGCCGCCCGCGAGCATCACGCTGATCGGCGGCCCGCTCGACGCACGCCTGAATCCGAGCGTGCTCGGCACCGCGGCAGCCACCCGCTCGCTCGGCTGGTGCCGCCGCCACCTGATCGACATCGTGCCGCCCGGCTTCGCGGGGCACGGCCGCCACGTGTTCCCGACCTATCTCCAGCAGGGCGAGATCGCGCTGATGTACCCGCAGCGTTTCATGTCGCTGGTCGAGGCGTACGCGCAGGCCGCGTCGCGCTTCGACATGGCCGCGCTCGCCGCCGCGCGGCGCGCGCTGCTCGAATACACGGCGCTGCTCGACATGCCGGCCGAATATTTCCTCGACACGGTCGACATCGTGTTCCAGCGCATGTGCCTCGCGAACGGCACGTGGGACGTTGGCGGCCGGCGTGTCGAGCCGGGCGCGCTGCGCGGCGTCGCGCTGCTGACCGTCGAAGGCCGATGCGACGCGGTCACGGGCGCCGGCCAGACGCATGCGGCACTCGACATGTGCAGCGGCCTCGCGGCCGACGAGCGCTATCGCGTCGATGTCGACGATTGCGATCACTACGGGCTGTTCACCGGCGCGCGCTGGCGCGGCAATGTCCATCCGATGCTGCAGCGCGTGTTCGCGCTGGCCGAGGCCGGCCGCCCTCGCCCGCGCTCGCGCCGGATCAGGCGGACGTGATGCCGCGTTGCATGCGGGCCGCGTCGAGCAACGTACGCACCTCGTCGTCGCTCGTTTGCCCGAAGTGCGCGTAGAACTGGCTGATCCCGAAGAACGGGCGCGGCTGCGATACCGCGACGAACGCGTCGGCCAGACCGTCGAACGCATGCTGCGCGTCCGCCGGCGCGACCGGCGTGGCCGCCACGATCCGCGCCGGGTGGCGCTCGCGCAGCGCCTGCAGCGCGGCACGCATCGACGCGCCGGTCGCGACGCCGTCGTCGACGACGATCACGATGCGCCCGTCGACCGGCAGCGGCGGCGCAGCGCCGCGATACAGCGCTTCGCGGCGCTGCAGCTCGGCCGTCTCGCGCACGATCACGTCGGCGAGCTGCGCGTCGGTCACGCCCATCGAGCGGATCACGGAGCGCTGCAGATGCATCGCGCCCCCCGTTGCGATCGCGCCCATCGCGAGTTCGGGCTCGCACGGCACGCCGAGCTTGCGCACGACCAGCACGTCGAGCGGCGCGCGCAGCGCGCAGGCAACCGGATACGCGACGGGCACGCCGCCGCGCGGCAACGCGAGCACGACGACGTCGCTACGCCCCGCATAGTCGCTCAGCGCGCCGGCCAGTTGGCGGCCCGCATCGGCGCGATCGGCAAAACACTCGGTCACGATCGGCTCCCTGCCGTTGCGCCGGATGCGCGAAACCCGCGCCGGCGCCTGTCAACGAGCATGGTTCATCGGCAGCGCCGATGCAAGCGGGGTCACACCGGCGTGCACGACCCCGAAGGAAAGGGTCAGAGGCCGCCGGCCTGCCGGTATAACCGCCAGAACGACTGCGCGTAGGATTGCGCGAGCTCGGGCGCGCGCTGGAACACGTTGACCGTCTCGGCGTGCGCGGCCGCGCCGTCGGACAGCGTCGTCAGCGCGACGCTGTCGTCGACGATCACGAAGCGCGGCGCGGGATCGCCGTGCCGCGAATCGATCGCCACGTCGATGCCCGCGGATTTCAGATAGCCTGCGCCGCTGTACCTGCCCGCGCGCGGCGAGCGCACGAGCACGACGCGCACCTCGATCCCGCGCGCACGGGCCGCGCGCAGTGCGCTCGCGACGGCGGGCGGCACATGCGCGTAGCCGGCCAGCAGTACGCGGCGTTGCGCCTGTTCGATCAGGTCGACGGTCGCGTCGGCCGCCGCGTTGTCATACGAAAAGTACGTGCCGACCGAGGCGGCATCGGACGGGATCCGGCTGGCGTGGGCGCTCGCCGCACAGCAAAGCGCGGCGAAAAAGAAGGCGGCTGGTCTCATGGCGGGCGCCATTGTAGCGACGCCAATTCGCGTGGCAAGCGCCGGCTGCGGCGCTGCTGCGCCGGC
Source organism: Burkholderia sp. DN3021 (assembly GCF_049805555.1). Lineage (NCBI taxonomy): Bacteria > Pseudomonadati > Pseudomonadota > Betaproteobacteria > Burkholderiales > Burkholderiaceae > Burkholderia > Burkholderia sp. DN3021. The sequence continues at coordinate 32,013 of NZ_JBNCAB010000082.1, forward strand.
GCAACACACAGTATGGAACCGGGGCGCGGCGCGGATGTTGCAGGCCGGTTTTCGGGCCGCCGGTCAGCCAGCCGCGACGCGCGCGAGCCAGTTCGTCACGCCGTCGACGGAACGGAAATCCGCGAGGCTGCGCGCCGGCAGCGCGGGATACGCGCCGCCTGCCATCTCGGCCAGCGCGCGCCCGGGGCCGAGTTCGAGAAACGCGGTCGCACCGGCCTCCACGCAGGCGGCGAGACAGGCCGCCCACTCGACCGGCTCCGCGATCTGCCGCGCGAGCTTGTCGAGGCCCGCGTCGACATCGAGCACCGACGCGCCGTCGATGCCCGAAAACAATCGCGTGCCGGGCAGCGGCCGGCGCACGCGCACACCGGCAAGCGACGCGCGAAATACCGGCACGGCCGCTGCGAGCCGGCGCGTGTGCGACGCGATCCGCACGCACACGGGCGCGACGCGCAGCGCACCGGCGCGCGCGGCGCCGTCGGCCACCGCATCGACATCGGCCTGCCGCCCCGCGACCACGAATGCGTCGCCGGGGTTTGCGATCGCGATCGCCGCGTCGCGACCGGCGCACAACTGCGCAAGCTGCGTGCGCGTCAAGCCACGCACGAACGCCATCCGCTCATCGCCGCCGCTCGCCGCATCCATCGCGCGCGCGCGTGCGTCGGCCAGGTCGAGCGCATCGTGCGGATCGATCATTCCCGCGACGCTCCACGACGCGACCTCGCCGACGCTGTAGCCCGCGACGCAGCGCCGGCGCGGCCACGCCGCGTCGAGCAGCGCGGCCGCCGCAAGCGCCTGGACGGTGCAGAGGATCTGCGCGGCGCGGTTCTCGCGCAGCGCGTCCGGTCCGGCCTGCCGGACCCACGCGCGCGGATCGTCGCCGAGGAGCCGGCCGGCATGCGCGAACAACGCATCGGCCTGCGGCGCCGCGCCCGTCAGGTCGAACATGTCGGCGCGCTGCGCGCCTTGTCCCGAACAGAGAATCGCCAGCGTCATCGCGCGTCCCCGTCGGCTTCGAGCGCATCGACGAATACGCTCATCGCGAGCAGGTCGGCCGCGCCGCCCGGGCTCAGCCGGCGCGCAACGAACGCACGATGCGCGGCCACCGCGCGCAGCCGCCAGTCGCGCGCGCGCACGCCGCCGCGTGCGACGAACGCACGTGCGGTCGCCCGCGCGAAATCGAGGCCGGCATGCCCGCCCCGGTGCAGCAGGTTCGTATCGTCGAGCGCGGCGATCAGCGCGAAGCACGCAGCGACGCGCGCGGCTTCCGGATCGTCGGGCAGGTCGCGCTTCGCACGGCGCAGCGCGGGCAGCCCGATCGCGTACACGGTCGTGAACCCTTCGGCCGCTTCGCGACGCGCGCCGCCGACGCCGTAGCGTCGGCTCGCGCGCTCGCCGTGGCTGTCCGGCAAGCGCGGGCCGCCGAGAATATCGGCGCCCCAGCGGCGGGACACGAGCGCACCGAGCGTCATTCCGCCCGGCACTCCCCCCGGCATCGCACGCCGGCCCGCGGCCGCGCACAGCAGCCCGAGCCCGAAGATCGCGCCGCGATGCGTATTGACGCCGCCGGTCGCCGCGAGCATCGCGTGCTCGGCACGCAGGCCGATCTTGCGCAGCATGGCCATGTCCGCGTCGCGCGCGCCCGCGTCGGCAAGTTCCGCGAAGTACGGCCGCAGCACGGCGGCGCTGCGCGCGAACGTCGCGGCATCCATGTCCGAATGACTGCCGGTGTCGACGTGGCTGACGAGCCCCGGCTTCGGATAGGTGTCGATCTCGAGCACGAGGCTGTGCTCGGCCAGCTCGGCGATGCGCTCGGGAGCGGACGGCGCCGGTACGCGGCAGGCAGCCCATGCGCTCATCGCGCGTCTCCGGTGAATGCGCCGGCGGGCATCAATTCGACGGCGATCGCGGTCTTGACCGCGACTTCAGGCAGCCGCGCGTGCAGCTCGCGCCAGTTGACGCCCGCGCCGTCGTCGCGCAGCAGCTCGCCGTCGATGCGCATCGGCGCGTGCGCGTCGATCGCCGCGAGACTGTCGAGCAGCGGTGCGAGCAACGCGGCATCCGGCAGCGGAAACACGATGTCGAGATCGGACGACGCGCCCAGGTATCGCTCGCCCGTCAGCGCCTGCCACGCGAGGCTGCCGAACACGCGGCCCTGCACGCCGCAGCGCGCGCCGAGCGCATCGAGCGCGCGCAACGGCGCGTGCCATGCGTCGGGCGCCGCGGAAAGCACGTCGGCCAGCGCGGGCAGCGGGCCGACCGTCGCGAGCGCGTCGGCAGCGACATTCAGCGCGATGCGCCGCTTGCC
>NZ_JBNCAB010000083.1:0-34135 GCF_049805555.1 Burkholderia sp. DN3021
CAAACCGTTCGTCTGGACCGCCTCAGCCGACTCCATCCTCGAAAAGCTGCATAGACTTTGTTCGCGAATCAGCGGAACGGGACACTAGCGGGAAGGTCTCGAGCCCGCGAGCTCGCCCGCAGCAAGATGGCTTGCGGGGTCTTGCGAAAGCCGCACGCCATCAGACCTGCAACCTATCCGGATACGTCGCGCCCCCGTCGCCGCGGAGTGCGACGATCCGCGCCGTCAGCAACCCGTCGAGCCGCTCGAGATCGGCTTCGATCGTGGGCAGCAATTCGCGCAGCGGCACATCGGTCTGCGTCGCTTGCCGCTCCGCGTACTCGCATGCGCCGACAGCCACGCGAGCGCCGATCAATCGAATGCCGCTGCGAATGCGATGCAGGGCCGCACAAAATCCTGCGCGGTCATCGTCGACGACCATGCGTCGCATCTTGACGAGCGTATCGCGATTGGTCGCGACAAGCGTATCGAGCAGATTCGCTTCGAGCTTCGCATCGCCCGCGGCGATGTGCTCGACGGCGGCAGAATCGATCCACGATTCGTCCGGCGTGTCCGCGCTGGGCGGCACGGACTTCAGCCCCGCCTGCGCGTCGGTTTTCCGCAAGCGTGGCCAATCCAACAGACGCTGCGCCAGTGCCGCGAGCCCGATCGGCTTCGTCACACAGAAGTCCATACCCGCATCGAGCCCGCGACGCAGTGATTCGTGCTGTGCGTTGGCCGTGCAGCCGATCAGGACGACGCTCCAGCCCGACGTGGCTTCGCGCGCTCGAATTTGATGGGCCAACTCGTAGCCCGTCATGCTCGCCATGAAAAAATCCGTGATCACGACGTCGAACGGCGTCGATGCCATGCAGTCGAGCGCCTCGATGCCGTCTTGCGCGGACATGACGGTGAAGCCCAAATACTCCAGCTGCCGGGACAGCACGAGCCGGTTCGCCGGGTGATCGTCGACGACCAAAGCCGAATACGACCGGAACTTCCCGCGCCAGACGTCGATCGGCTCCGAACGCACATCTCCGGCATTGACCAGCGCCGCCGATGATGCGCTCAGGCAGACCTCCACGGTCGTACCGCCCCCCGGGGTGCTCTTCAGCGTTAGCGTCCCGCCCATCAGTTCGACGAGCCTTCGACATATGGCCAACCCGAGACCACTGCCGCCGAACTTCGCGCCGATCGTGCGATCCGCCTGCACGAATGGTTGAAACAACCGTGCCTGCTCTCCGGCCGCGATTCCGATGCCCGTATCCTTGACCCGAAGATCGATGCGGACCTGGTCTTGCGCATCGGCCCGGAGCGTGACTTCGAGCGACACGCCTCCGGTTTGCGTGAACTTGACTGCATTCGATAGCAGATTGCTCAGGATTTGCCGCAGGCGAATCGGATCGATCGTCGCACCGAGGCGCTGCGGGTTGTCGACGTTCACGGAGAATAACAGGTGGCGCTGGCGCGCCAGTCCCTCGAAGACGTTTGCGATGCTACGAACGAGCGCTTCGCAATCGATGGGCTCGGGCGCCAGTTCTAGCTTGCCGGACTCAACCTTCGACAGGTCGAGGATGTCCTCGATCAACGACAGCAGCGCATGTGCGGAATCATAGGCGGCATCGATCGATGCCGCTTGCGAATCGATCGCGCCTGGCGACTGCTTCAGCAACTCGAGTACACCGAGCACCGCATTCATCGGCGTGCGTATCTCGTGGCTCATCGTCGCGAGAAAGGTCGACTTGGCTCTGCTCGCGTCCTCCGCAACCTCGATCGCCGCCGCGAGATCCCCTTCGGCGCGCTTGCGCAGGCAAATCTCCTCGCGCAGCCGATAGTTCCATACAAGAAACAGCACGACCGCCAGCAGCGTACCGAGCACGATCGTCAGGATCTGCAGTCGCTGCCGATCCCATGAGGTTCGAACCTGCCGGGAAAACTGCCACCTGTCCCGCAGGCCGTGCATGCGCGAAGCCGAAATCGCGGCAAGCCCGCTGTTGAGGATATTCGCCAGCATCGCGTTCTCGGGGCGGACGGCAAACGCGATCTGAGTCGCATTCCCTGTCGCGCCGACGATGGCCAGGTGGTCGTCGAATTGCGTGATGTAGTTGGCAGTGGTGGCGTTCGTGATCCACGCGTCGGCCACCCGCGTCGTCAGCAGATCAGCGGCCGACCAGACACTGTCGGCGGTCAGGATCGTCGCGCCGGCCCTGTCCAGCGCGGCACGATCTGCCGGCGCGCCCGGCCCAACGACCACTCTTTTTCCACGAAGCGCCTCGATTCCATTAAAGCTGTGCTCCGTGCGCGCAACGATCGTCTCGGGCGTATCCGAATAACGGGACGTGAATATCCAGTTCGCGGGCGTCGGATCGGATGGCGAGGCCGCGACGATCAAATCGGCGGCGCTACCGCGCACGGTGTCGACGTCCGCCTCGGTGGGCTCGAATCTCAACCCCGTTTGCTGCCCGACCGCGTTGAGCAGGTCGACGCCCAGCCCCATCGCCGTGCCGTCCTCGTTCGCCATGATGAACGGCGAAAAATTCTGCTGCGCAGCGTACTTGATGACGGGGTGACGCGCGATCCATTCGCGCTCGGCTTGGCTGAGCGACACATCGTTGCCAAACGTGTAGTGCGTGCCGAATCCTTCCCACAGCGCCAGTATCGCATCCCTGTCGCCGTCATGAACCCGCGTCAGGGCCGCTTCCACCATCTGCATCAGGGGTTGATTCTGCGCGGCCACGGCGAAGCGAAAATCCTCGGCAGCGAAACGGGCGACGTCGGTTACGCTAACGTTCAGCACCTGGTGCCACTCGATCAGATCATTGAGCGACGCGGAATTCCCCACGCCTGCTTCCGCTTGCCCGAACGCAACGGCGTACAGCACCGCCGACAGCGATGGCAACGCCAGGAGGCGCATGTCGGGATAGGACTTCTGCAGCTTCGATCGGGCTACCGTGCTCTGCACATAGGCGAGAACATGGCCGTCGTTCGACGGCCGGATGGAGAATCCGGGATCGTCGATCCGGGTGGCAATGACAGCCTTGTTGCCGAAATATGGCTTGCTGTACATGATGTCCGCGCGACCGCCGGCACGTTGCGCCCCCGTCGCGATATCGATCGCTCCCGCCGTCAGCGCGTCCATCAAGGCGGCCCTGTCCCGGAAAGCGGTGACGTCGAACCGCACCTTCAACGCCGTCGCCAGGATGCCGAGATACTCCGCCGAAATTCCCTCGTAATTGCCCGCCGCGTCGACGATATCCAGCGGCACCACCTCATCTCGCAATACGCCGACCCGGACGACTCCGTCGTGCGCCGTCACCCATGCTTGCTGGGACGCAGACAACTTCACCTTCGACACGTCCCCCGTCCAGCGCGTGACGAGGCGTAGCGACGTGGCCTGCGCCGCAGAGATCGCCTGACACATGGTCAGCATGACAACCCACACGACAACACGCATGCAAACGTTAGAACGACTCATGAAAATCCATCAGATGAGGTGATGAGCCTTTGCGAACGCGGCGAGGTCGACGATGTTCGTGAAGCCGAGCTTCGTCAGGATATTGCCCTTGTGCGTGCTGATGGTCTTGTTGCTGAGTGAAAGCGAATCGCCGATTTCCTTGTTGCTCAGCCCTTTGGCAAGGTAGCGCAGCACCGTCAGCTCACGCTCGGACAGCGTGGCGAACGCCGCGTCGGCACTGCCTCCCGGCGCCGCGGCATTGACATCCACCGGAAAGCAATGGAATCCGGCGAGCACGGCATCTGCCGCGCTGAGCACATGCGTCACATCGCCACTCTTGTTGACGTACCCGTTCGCGCCGGCCGTGCGGCAGCGCAACGCGAAGTGTTCCGCCGAATAGCCGGAGAACACCAGGATCTTGACGGCCGCATCGTTGATGCGAACCCGCTGAATCAGATCGATGCCGTCCATGCCGTCGAGATCGATATCGACGATCAGCAGGTCCGGCTTCAACTCGCGGCAAAGCCTCAAACCTTCGCCGCCGTCGCGCGCGGTACCGACCACTTTCAGGTTGACGTTCCGCTCCAGGATGCTGGTCAGGGCAAGCTGGACAGTCGGATGGTCGTCTACGATGAAGACTCTCATGGAAATCATCCTTTAGATGGCGGGCTTATTGTGGGACCGGCGCCGCCTCCGGGTTGCACGTCCCGGATTTTACCTACTCTTCATGCGACGTTGGCGCTATCACGTCCGGAACGGAGGGGTATCTCAGAAAATCCCTACCCATCTCGCTGATGCTCGCGCGGACGCCTCTCTCGCGTATTCGCCAGACGATCGGTATTCCTGCCAATGCAGCGCCATGCACGGTCGCACGTCGGGCGGAAAATGAAATTTATTTAATCGTTCGCTTACGTATTCATGCTTCGCCGCCGATATGCTCGAAGGCGTATCCGTTTTCGACAGCACTGCAGCACATCATCGGCGGGCGGCCTGACTTGCCGGTTCTCGGCCACGAATGCCATTCAGCACGTCGAACCGCAAACATGCCTCGATCGCCTGCCGCCGGGCGAGTATGCAGCCGCCAACGGTTGTGCCTGTTTTACCAGGAATACTCGACAGGAAAATTCGAATGACCGACTCCCTTCAGAATCTCATGAACTTGAGAACCTTCCCGAGGCTGGTCGCAGACAAGTATATTTTTTTATTTGAAGACTTTTGCCGCAAGCGGACTTCGAAACGGCTATCGCGCGAAAATTTCCACACCCTGGTCAATGGAAGCAATGAAATGACGGTTGCGTAGAGCGAAAGCGGACCGGATTTTTCTTTCCTTACATTTGGGCCGGAACCAGCAACGTGGAAGTCGGGCCGATCAACGACATCGCCGAAGGGACGATCGTGGTCACCGGCGGTTTGAATGGCCGAGCGATGCTGTCGCACGTGATCTTGACCTCGCTCATGAGGCACTCCAGCTCGTCGAGCATGTGATTGACGAGATGAGCAAACATGTGCAGTTCATCGCAGCCCCCCGACGGGCAACCGCTGCCCGAGATCGCCCTGCGCAATGCGCGTCGTCGCACGCCTGATACGCTTCAAGCAGCTGCACAGGCTCAGTCTCATCAGATAGTCTCCGGCCATGCCCGCGAACAGACACAGCAATCCGCCGATGACAAGCGATTAGACGACTGCCTCCCGAAACCGCGGCCCCCGTTACTATCTTCACGCCCCGATAATCGGGGCTTTGGCCAGCCAGGCCCGGCATGATTCCCGCCCCCAGTCGCAGTCATGATCCGGGAGTGCTGTCACCGGGCCTGGTGGGGGGGCTGGTGATCGCGAAATAGCTCTAACAAAATGCATGCCGAGGGCTGTTAACCCGCTGCGCGTTTTGTTAACCGCTTCGTTGTTTCTCTGACGAGAAGGTCATGCTAAACCGATACTCGATAACGAACTGTGGTAACTGATCCAACCGCTGCTGCCTCCACCGAAGCCACGCCGTACGCGCTACCCGGGCCGTAAGCCGCTCGACGATCGCGCCGTGCTGACCGGCATCCTGTTCGTGCTGCAATCCGGTATTCCTCGGGAAATGCTTCCACAGGAAATGGGCTGCGGCTCGGGCATGAGCTGCTGGCGCAGACTGCACGGCTGGCAACAGGCGGGCGTTTGGGACCGGCTGCACGAAGTATTGCTGGCGAAACTTCGTGCAGCCGATCGTATCGACTGGTCGCGCGTGGTCGTCGATTCGTCCTCCATTCGTGCAGTGGGATCAGGTCAAAAACAGGATCCAATCCCACCGATCCGGCGCGACCCGGTTCAAAGCACCTTCTCATTACCGAAGCGCAGGGCATCCCGCTCGCGCTGATCCTCACGGGCGCCAATCGTAACGACGTCACCCAATTGCTGCCGCTGATCAAGGCCGTCCCGCACATTCGGGGCAAGCGGGGGCGGCCTCTGTCAAAGCCCGTCATCGTGCAGGCCGATCGCGGCTACGACCACGACAAATATCGCAAGCCCCTGCACGCTGTCGGTATTGCTACGCAGATCGCACGCCGCGGAGAGCCCCACGGCAGCGGCCTCGGCAAGACCCGGTGGGTCGTCGAGCGCACCTTCGCGTGGCCGCACAACTTCAGACGCCTGCGCATTCGGTTCGAGCGCCTTGCCTCAATACACGAGGCGCTCATGAAAATCGCCGCCTGTATCATTTGCTGGCGCCACCTGCAAAAATCATTCTGTTAGCGTTTCTTAGTTTCGCGCAATCCCAGGCCGGCAACTCCCGTCCGGTATCCATGCGGCCAATGTCCGGCGCGTGCGCAGCCGATATACGAATTTTCCGGGCCCGCTTCGCCGTTTCCATATGACATGCCTGATTCCGGAAATCATATACTCGATCACATACAGATTCGACATTACATCGATGTCGATAACCATCCTATTGGTAATAGCAATGTCATCCCAGCATTTTTCATGATCTTGGCTGGTGAATTAATTTTGAGTATTTTCTTGGCGACTTCGATCATTGACGATTCGCTGATCGTCGGTGAGCGAAATAGCGTTCCTGCATGATTGCATCTGGATGCACTGCCGTTGGTGATGTAAAGCGGGTTGGGCCCGCGTGAAGCTTACCTGAAGTGACGACTGGAACTTCTGTTTCCGGACAAAGAATGAGGTCCTCGCACGCGTCTTTCATCAGGGGCCGGGCTATTGGCCCAACATGACCGGTTGTAGTGCCGCAGTCCTCTACCTTCTCACACGACGTCGGCAAGGCAGCACGTAGCAACAAAAACCACGTCGGGCGCTTGCGTCCTTGTAGTCATCACAGGCCGCAGCCATGCGAGGGCCAGTGTCAACTCTCGTCGGGTACCAATGCGGCGACGGCAGCCCCTGTCACGCATTGTGCGAAACCCGAGTTTGAGCAGGCGATCGTGCTGTCGTGATAATCCAGGTATTCAAAGCAACTGTTGCCGTTCGTCGGCCCGACCTGCCGTCATGAGGAACGGCGATCGGGCGGCACGCCGAGCAGGTGCAACGCACTCTTCATGATCTCGGCACAAGCCGGGCCGGCGACGCGCGCGCCGTAGTAGCTTCCTCGCGACGGCTCGTCGATCATCACTGCAACGATCAGGCGGGGATCACTCATAGGCGCCATTCCAACGAATACGGCGCGATATTTTCCTCGTGCATAGCCGTGCCCACTCTGCTTGCGCGCCGTACCGGTCTTTCCGCCCGTTCGATAATCGGGAAGACTGATAACACGAGCCGTTCCTTCTCTCCCGTCCACTTCGAGCATCTCTCGCATCTGCTGGGCCACGCGAGGCGACACCACCGGTTCGCCGACCGAAGGCGTATTCACGCGCGTCAACGACAACGGGATGCGACGTCCGTTGTTGGCAAATACCGTGTAGGCATCCGCCAACTGCACAAGCGACACCGACAGGCCGTAGCCATAGGCCATCGTCAATTTCTCGATCGGCCGCCACCGACTGGCGGGATACAACGAGCCGCTCGCCACGGCAGGCAACGCCTTCAATGGCGGCTCACCCACGCCAAAACTGTGGAACATGCCCCACATGTCCCGTGAAGACAGTTTCATCGCGATCTTCGCCATGCCGATGTTGCTCGACTTGGTGATGATCTGCGTGACGTTCAGATCGCCAAAGTCATCGGTATCGTGAATGACGCTGCCATAGACGTTGAAACGGCCGGGCGACGTGTCGAAGCGCGTGAGCGGCGTGACGATCCCCTTGGTCAGCGCAAGGGCGACCGTGATGGGCTTGACGGTCGAACCGGGCTCGAAGACATCCGCAACGGCACGATTCTTGAACCGCAAATCGTACGTCCGCATCGGCACATTTGGATCGAAAGTCGGCAGATTGACGAGCGCAAGGATCTCCCCGGTCCTGGCGTCGATGACGACCGCAGAACCTGCGTCGGCGGCGAACTGATCGATCGTGTGCTCGACCGCGAGCCGCGCCGCATGCTGAATGCGACGATCGATTGACAGCGTGAGGTCTGCGCCTGCCCCGCCCACCGCATCGATACCCACCATGTCGACCGGGCGCCCCAACCGGTCCTCGATCAATCTCCGCTTCGATGCGGCGCCGGAAAGCAACGCATCGTCTGCGAGTTCGACGCCCTCCGAACCATGACCATCGGCGCCGATCCAGCCAACGAGTTGCGCGAAATCACTGCCGCCCGGGTAATAGCGCCGATCATTTCCGATCAGATACACGCCTGGAACGTCCAGCCGCGAAACGCCTGACGCAACCTCGGGGTCAACACCCCTCTTCAGAAGGACGAATTTGCGATCCGTATCGGCCCTTGACGCCAGTTCACCCGCTTGCAGCCCGAGCATGAATGCGAGTCTCGCCATATCCGAATTGCCTGCACCGCGAAACTCGGCCGGTACGACCCAGACATCCGCGGCAGGCTTGCCGATCGCGAGCGGTTCCCCGTTGCGATCGAGGATTCGGCCGCGCGCGGGCTTGACCTCGAACACATGTTCGTAGCGTTTCTGCCCCTCGCGGATATAAAAATCCGGATGAATGCCCTGAACCCACAGTGATCGCGCCGCGAGCGCCAGAAATCCAGCCGCGAACAACGCGCTTACGCATCGTGAGCGCCATCTTGGTAGACAATCTAGAACGACACGATGATGATTGAACGAATTCGTGGGTTTTTTCATACCTTGGCATAGGCAATACACGGACAATAGTTCATTCGTTATGCAAACGACACCCGATCAAGGGTGACGAGCATTGCAGACATGAGATCGTATCTGGCTAGCAATGAAATGTACGATAGTCGACACTCGCTGCATCGATGGAAATCGGCCAAGCGCACTGGGAAATTTCCCAAATTGGCGGGACATACGGCACACACCCGCCGTCGAGCCGGTACGGCCTGGGAAATTTCCTGTTTTATCCGGTCTTGCGTTGAAATCCAGGGTTACGTGCTACGCTTTCAGCCATTGTGCATCGGCAAGTACAGCACCGATTCCATGTTGATGGCCGCATAATTCGCACTACGAATACATTTGTTGAAGCCGACCTTCAAGAACGGTTTCGTCGACTTCTTGCCCGCCTTGAAAACACAGGTGCGGCCGTGACGCGCCAAGTCGGGCACGCCGCCCTCTCCATGGATGTTTCAATCACCGCAACGCTTCATGAATAAACGAATTCTTTGTCTCCTGATACCGCTTATCGCTCTGCAAGGATGTTCGATGATCAATTCGCTGGAAAACTTCTCCCAGGAGAGGGATCAGCGGCGATGCGAGCGATTTGGCTTTGTGCGCGGCACCGACGCCTTTGCGAACTGCATGCTTCAGCAACAAGCATTGAGCGAGGATCGCTACGAACGCCAGCAACTCATCGACGCCATCCAACGGAAATAGCGCGTCGACGACGCACGCCGGACCGACGTGGCCGACGCCGTCCCCAGCGCGCATCGGTGATTTCGGGCATCCGGTCTGATGTAGTTGGCCGTGCCGGCGTGAAAATGTCGATTTCGACCGTACCATCTTCCAATGCCCTGGATTCGTGCGGGACATTCGCGGGAAATACGATGACTTGCCCGGCGGATACCATAAAGTGCTGGCCCCTGCGAAAACACTTTCACGGGTCCCGCTGTGATCCACGTGATCTGTTCATTCAGGTGGTGATGGAGCGGTATGACCACGTTCTTGGCAAAGACCCACTTGGCAATCGTGCTGTTCGCGTTATGGATGGTCTGCCGCGTGATGCCTGCCCCGAGACGTTCCCGCGGCACCGTTTCGAAATCTGAAGATCGCGAAGCGTATGCTGGAACAAAGAAACCGCGGGCTGTTCGCCCCGCCTCTGGGCATCGGTCATAGCGGGGGCCGCCGCCGAGGCCTGACTGGCGATCAAGATCGACGACAACATCAAGCAAATTACAGCACGCTTCATGATTCGACATCCTTATTGTTGACACTAAGCGCCAAACGGCCCGGTGGGTCTCATCTTCCGCAATCCGAGCACGTTGAAAAACCGGCGCAAGTCGAAAGCACATTATTTCCTGGAGAGTAAATGATCCGATCTGACGATCTCGCACTGTTCGTACGTGTCGCTGCCCTCGGCAGCTTTACACGCGCCGGACGCGAGGTGGCATTATTGCCCGGGCAGGTCAGCAGCGCCATCCAGCGCCTCGAGCGCGCACTGGACGTCCGGCTGTTCGCTCGTTCAACGCGCAGCCTTCGCCTGACGCTCGAAGGTGAACATTATTTGCCTTACGCGCGGGAAATCACCGCCACGTTGGATGAAGGCCGTGAGCGCCTGAATGCGGACAGGAACGAATTACACGGCGTATTGCAGATCGCCGCGCCGTCCGATCTGGGATCGCAACATCCTGCTGCCCTGGGTCACCGAATTCCAGCAAACGCACCCGAAGCTATCGGTCCGTCTGCTGCTGTCGGATGGCGTGACGGATATCTTCCAGGATCCGGTCGATATTGCCGTCCGCTACGGTCAGGTCGAAGACGCCAGTTACATCTCCATGCCGCTCGCACCCGACAATCGTCGCGTGCTGGTCGCATCGCCCTCCTATCTGGACAGGCATGGTCGACCGGAAACGATCGACGACCTGCCGCATCACAAGTGTCTCCGTTCTCTGCTGAGCGGACACCCCAATGACCGTTGGTCGTTTCCGGACGGCACCGGCTGGCGGAGGGTAAAAGTCGATGGAAACTGCGTCTGCGACGATGCAGATATCGTACGCCGCTGGGCCATTGCGGGCCAAGGAATCGCGTACAAATCATGGATCGACGTTTGCGCAGACATCAGCGGCGGCCGCCTGGAGGTGGTGTTGCCGGACCAACCGGGCGAGCCCGCCCCGCTCAATTTCATCTGTCCGCATCGCAAGCAGTTCGTGCCGGCGGTGCGATTGCTGCACACCCTCCTTCAGGAAAAGTGTGCGGGCATTTTGAGCGCCAGGCCGCCCGCGAAGACGTCCTGACGGCAACGCGCACCAGGCAGCTGCCCTTGACGGGGGCGGAGCTCAGCCCGGTGTCATTTGCGAGGCAAGATATGAGCCGGACGACGTCGCGTTGGCCGCCACGGTCGTAGGATCGATCCCGACCAGTTTTCCTGCGCGCTTCTTGAAGGCACCGTCGACGATCACGGTATCGACGTCGGCGGCCGTGGCCGTCGAGACGACAGCGCCGATCGGATCATTCAGTGGCGCGAACGCAAGTCGATCCGTGCGCAACAGAATGAGATCGGCGCGCTTGCCGGCCTTCAGGCTCCCGATTTTGCCGTCGAGCCCGATGGCGCGAGCGCCGTCGATGGTTGCGAAGCGAAGCACGTCCGCGGCGGTAACTGGCACATACTTCTTGTCGCGCTCCCAGTATGCATGCATGCGTGCAACCTGGTGAGCGGCGCGCATCTGCGTGAACATGTCGCCGCCGGTGGTGGTCACCACGTCGCTGCCCAAGCCCGGCCGGATGCCGGCGGCCAGCGAGCTATTGATCGCCGGAATGCCGAAGTCCATGACCATCTCGACGGCGGGCGTGGAGATGCAATGGCCTCCGCTGTCTCGGATACGGCGGCGATCCTCGTCGCTCAGCGTGACGCAGTGAACATAATGTGCGCCTTCGAAGAGCAGCCCGGCGGCATCCATGCGGCGTATCGCCTGATACTTCGTGCCGCCCGGACCGGTGCCGACGTGCACGGACACCGGCAAATCGAGTTCTTGCGCCAACGCCCAGTCGCTACGTGTCACATCGAAGGTCGACATGTGCTCGGGTCCGCGCAAAGCGAGCCCCATGGTGAGCACGCCGTCGTCGCCGGCGAAATAGGTGTTGCGAACACGCGCGACGTCTTCGCGCCGCAAGGCCTTGCGGCTCTCGTAAGACCATTCCTGCGAGAGGTTGGGAAACCCATAGCCGAATATGGTGCGAATGCCGCTTTCGCGATGCGCACGCACGGCTTCGTCAGCATGCGCAGGGCTATTCATGATATGTGCCCAGTCGTAGACGGTCGTCACCCCCGCATCGAGCGCTTCCGCATCGTTCGACAACGTACCGGCGTAGACATCCTCCGGGCGATAACGCGGGGCGAGATGCGCGAGGATGTGGCCAAAATAGCCGCCGAGATCGGTGTCGACGGCAATGTTGCGAATCGCCCCCTGCCAGCAATGACGATGTGCATCGACGAAACCGGGCAGCACGATCATGTTCCGGGCGTCGACGACTTCTGCGCTTTCGACGGCAATATGCTCGCCGACTTCCACGATCGAGCCACGATCGATGAGAACGTCTGCGTTCCGGAGTATGCCCTCACGCTCGAGCGTCACGACAATCCCGCCCTTGATGAGCAGGGGCCGGTTTTCTTGCGCAGATGCCGCCGGGGTTGCCATTGCTGTTGTAGATCCCATTGTGGTTCCTCTCCTGTTCATGGTCACGAGTTCCTTCCGCAGTCAAACCTTGTCGGACAGGAACGCGAGAACGGCCTCGTTGAATGCTTGCGCCGAGTCCAGGTTGGACAAATGCGCGGCGTGCGGCAGTTCGATACATCGCCCGTGTCGGCTATGCGCCGAGAAAGCGCAGGGGTCGACATCGTATCCAGTGCGGCGGCGACGAACACGGTGTCGCCGTCGATATGACTCAGTCGCGCCTCGGCATCGAAACCGACGATGCCTTCGGCCACATGCGCCAACGACTCGCCGATCGCCATCGTGGCCAACCCGTGCGGCAACTGGTACATCCGTATCCCTTCAACCGATCGCCAGAACGCGTCACTCGCGTTGATCGGCCAGGTCTTTTCAAAGCGCTGCGTCGGCCCGTCCGGCTCGCGAAACGTCTCTTTCCAGGATTGCACCATCGCGCGAACACCATCTCCCCTGAATGCCGGAAAGCCGTTCGCGATCACCAGGCGTCCGCCCCGCTCCGGCGCTTCGAGCGCCAGCTGCATGGCGACGAGCCCGCCCAGCGACAAGCCCACCACGTCGGCGCTGCCGATCGCAAGCTCGTCGAGCAGCGTGCGTACGTCGTCGGCCAAATCCGCGACGCTTATCGGAGCCCGTAGTGGTGCAGGTGCGCCATGCCCGGCGTGGTCCGGGACGGTTACCTGATAGCCCGCGGCAACAAACGGCCCCAATTGCGCCACCCACGCGCGCCCGGAATTAGTGATTCCGTGAAGCAGCACGAGCGGGTGTCCCGTGCCGAAAACCGAAAAACAACTGCGTCGTTCGCTTGATGTGAAACAAACCATGCGAATCCTCTTTGTGACGATGAAACCGAACCACGAGATCGCGCAACAGGCGACGAACTAGCGCTTTTCAGGGACGACGGCAGTCACCTCCACCTCGACCATCATTCCTGGCCAAGCCAATCGATTGACGTTGAGCATCGTGTGAGGCGGCAGGGCCGCTCCACCGAGCGCTTCTTTCTGGCAAGCCATATACTGATTGAAGTAGCGCATGTCAGTCACGTAAGCAACCGTGCGGACGATACTGTTCATGTCGGCGCCCTGGTCAGCCAGGATCTTCCTGATCTTCCCGTAGGCCATCGCACACTGCGCGCTGAAATCGCCGAGATGGTCGATGCGGCCGGATTCGGGGTTTTCGGACGCCATCCCTGCCACGTATATGGTTTTATGGGAGCCTTGGACAACGGCGGCGTCCGCAAACAGATCCTTGCTCCATCCACCGTAGACGTTTTCCTTCTTAAACGGTACGGGATCGTCGACGGGCACGGCCTGAGCAGCCGACGATTGCGTAAGACAACAAAGCGGAAACGACAAAGCAGCCAGCAAATTCGACATTCTCATCATGGACTCCTTAGCAAATGGAAAATTGATGAAACCTTTCATTCCCGTCCGTTACGCCCGGATCAACACGCATCTCGTTGAGCGCCAGCGTGGCAACGATCAGCACCAAGCCCCAGCCTTGTCGGGGCCCGAACGACTCGCCACGCACGGCCACACCCAACGCCACGCCAACCATGGGAACGATGAAATTGGACAGCGACGTGAATACGGAGCCGCTGCGCTGAATCAGGGAGGCATACATCAGGTACGCAACACCGGATCCCAGCACGCCCAGTAGAATCAGAGGAAGGACGCCGTCCAGGCCCCAGTGCAATGCCCAAGGCTTTTCCAGTACGAGCGCTGCGATCCCCAGCGGCACCGATGCGATCCACAGCATGTCTCTCGTCGAGCGGATCGACTCGCCATGCGGGTTTCTTTCCAGCAGATTGAGGCTGATCGCGATGCTCGCCGCACCGAGAAAGATCGCGGCTTCGTAGGCGAGGTTGTGTTCGCCGAGACCGCTGCCGCGGGGATTGACGAGGACGAGGATGCTGAGAAACCCCGCGAGCACACTCAATCCCGGATAGAGCGTGAAGCGGTTGTTCCGGCTCGTGAATACCGAGAGCACCAGCGTAATGACGGGCACGCCGCCCACCATGACCGCGGTGACGCTGCTCGACACATGTTGCTGCCCCGAGACGATCAGGAAGAGCGGTAAAACCGCTTCGAATAACGCGATCAGCCCGAGCAACGCGTACACCGACAACGTCCGTTTGCTGCGACGGCTCGCCCCTTCCGGAACGAAGCACGTCACGACGCTCAACGTGAGCGCACCCAGCAATACACGAACGACCTCAATGGTGACCGGCGGGTAGTCTTCCACCGCCTCGCCGCAAATGAGGCCGATACAGAGCAGCAACCAATAGCTGCTCAATGACGTGGGGTTCTGCATGAGGCATTCTTTTTTCTTGAAAATCATGCGTGGTGAGGGGCCTGAGTGGCGAGCTCACCTATAATGCAAGAAGCTACTTTGGATAATATTGAGCGAAGATGACTTTTGCAAGCATTTACTTTGATAATGTTCCGCGATCGTCCGACCAGCTTCTGATGAGGCTGAAGACGCATGCGTCATGCAGCACCGCGAATCTGGCGCAGGCCTTGGGCACGACGACCGAAGCCGTGCGACAGCAGATCGCAAAATTGGTTGAGCAGGGTCTCGTCGAAGGCGTGGTCTCTCGCGCCGGCGTCGGGCGTCCGAAGCAACTCTGGCAGTTGACGGCGGCCGGTCATGCGCGCTTTCCCGATACCCATGCGCAATTGGCCGTGCAGCTCATCAAGTCGATTGGCGAAGTGTTCGGTCAGGACGGTGTCGCGAGGATGATCGAGCACCGTAGTGTGCAGCAATTGGCCGGCTACCGGGCGCAACTGGCATCGGCACACTTGTTGGCCGAGCGGGTCGAGCGCCTGGCGGAGATCCGCACCGCGGAAGGCTATATGGCACACGTGGAGCGCGATGGCGCCGATTTCCTACTGATCGAAGACCATTGCCCGATTTGCGCGGCGGCCACCGCATGCCAAGGATTCTGCGCGTCGGAACTCGAGCAATTCCAGGCGCTCATGGAAGGATTGGCGCACGTTTCGCGCGAAGAGCATGTCCTGCGGGAGGGGCGGCGCTGCGCGTACCGCTTGCGCAGCGTCGAGTGATTCTGCCTCGAATCCACGTACAGCAAGAAGTTTGATAACGTTTTGAGTCGGGTAGCGACGACGCATTGCTGCGCCGCCGCCCCCTGAGAACCGTACGTGCGAGTTTCCCCGCATACGGCTCAAGCCTCTAGAAGGCCAGTGGTTGAACTAACCCGGTGGCACAACGTACCGACCGGCGTGTGTACCTGCGTCATGACAGCACGCGTGCTAACTGCGGCCGTTCCCCTTGCGGCGTGCGCCGGAGACCCGACTTCGGATCGCGGCGCGCTGCGCGAAGTTGGTGTACCACTCACGATCGTAGGGATTGGCGTCCGACTGGACTTTCGGATGCCGTTCGATGGTCACGCTTGCCGCCGTCCGAAGCGTCCGGAGCAGGGGGTGGCCGCTATTGTCCACTTCGTCGGTGGCGACGGCGAATACCCATCGTCGCAGGCCGATTTGGTGGAAGTAGCGTCGTCGTACCCAGTCCGGGCGTTTCTTGGGGTGGCGTCGCTTGGCCCATTGCCATATTGCGTACCAGATGTGGCTGTCCACGTACGAGAAGGTTTCCTGAGCAACGACGTGGCGGTGGTACATGGCCCAGCCGGTTATCACAGGATTAAGGGCGTCGATCAGCCGATGCTGCGGCGCTGACCATAGGTCCGCCGGCCGGGATGGGCGCCGACGTATTCTTCCCAGAGCAGCTGCAGCGTGACGCCCTTGCGGCGCAACTCGGCGTGGATCCACGCACAGTCCGAATCGACGCGATCGCCAACAACCATCGTGCGGCCGGCGCCGCGCTTGATGAGCAGCCGCTCGAGGTCCGACTCGGACAGCGGCTCGACCGCTGCCCAATCCAGGCCTGCCGATGCAGCGAGCGGCAAATACTGGGTGATGGTGCCGAGCCCGACGCCCAAGGCCCCGCTGACCTGCCGATGAGACAGATTACAAGTCCATTTCAGGCGAAGCACTTCTTTTATTCTGCGCATGGTCGTCCGGTGGGCCGGCATGGTCCGTCTCCAAAAAGAGACCACCATAACGCCGGCGGATTGAGCCATTCGCAGCACCGCCAACCGAAACGCTGTCCGCCGTTTCGGGTCGCCGAACAGTCATTTCGGCAGGATGAACACGCGTTTCGGTCGGTGAACACCCATTTCGGGAAGATGAACAGCCGTTTCGGCAAGTCGAACACGCATTTCGGAAACCGCCTGAACTGTTCAGCTTCGACCGAAACGGCTGTTCACCTTCCTCCGGAAACCCTGTTCAACTTCAACCGAAATCGCTGTTCGGCTTCGCCGAAATACGCAATTCGTCGTCCGGTCAGCGATTTGGAGGCCAAGGACAGTCGTCTGCGCAAGGAGTTTGCCAGCGCGAAGCTCGACATCGAAATCCTCCGAAAGGCAACGGCGTACTTCGCGAAGGGGGCGCGGTGAAGTACGCGTGGATCGATGCAGACAAACGTGGCTGCACGATGTGCCGCCAACGCCAGTCGATCTGGCCAACGGCTCGCACTTCAACTTCAACCTCTCCAGCCTCGCCATCAGCGCGGCGCTCAATCACCAGGGTGTGCTCGTCGGTCGCACGGCATTGATTGCGAGGAGCTTAGAACAGGCCGCCTCGTCGATGTGTTCGGGCGTCTGGTCCCTGCCCCCGCATACTACATCGTGTTGCAACAGAAGCGAAGCGCCCCCCACGTCTGCGCCTTCGTCGATTGGCTCATCGGGGCGTATGCACGTTTCAATCAGGAACGGCGTCTGCAATTCGAAAGGACGTTCTGATTTCCGCGTTTTCCCGTTCTGTCTGGGAATTTTCCCAGATAACTCGCTCCGTACGCTTTCTATAATTGCATCGACAACGAGAAAAATCCACCGGAAGCGCGCTTGCGAGTCTATGAGCTCGTGGTGTCGGCCACCTTTCTCCGGTTCGCAGTCACTTTTATCGCCACACCAATGTCCGCGTCATCCATGTATAAACTTCGTGATATCCATTTTCATAGAGCGAAATATCTCTTCGATAACGACTATCCCAATCTGCCGCTCGTACACGGCGTAATCGAGGGCGTGCTTCCCGGCGATGTGTACGCCGACAGCGAATACCTCCCCACCCGATGCCTCGTCGTGACGAACGCCGCATACGCATTCTCGATCGGTCTCAGGCAACCGGACGACATCCGTCATGCGCTCGACATCTTGGGCGGCCGCGAAGAAATCAAGCTGGTGATTCCGAAATTGTCCGTCGACGATGCTGCGCGGTATGGACTCGCGCCGGTTGCGCGTCGGCAATATCGGTACATCGGCGCATGCCCACAAGATGTTGAAAACACGTCGGGCTATCAGGTTCTCCCGGTAGAAAGCACGTTGCTCTTCAGGCAATGCCAGTGGTCGGGATTCATGGCTTCGATATTTGGCAGCGAAGCGAATTTCATGGAACGCGCCAGCGCATTGGTCCTTTTCGATCAGGATTCCAATTCAATCGTCAGTGAAGCCTTTGCAATTCGCTCACGAGGATTTGCCGAAATAGCGGCGGTGACGAACCCGATCTATCAAGGTCGAGGCTTGTCGACGCTGCTCTGCGGCCAGCTAGTCCAATGGATGATGGATCGCGACTTGCAGCCGATCTGGAGCTGCGACGAAACGAACGCGGCATCCTGGCGTGTCGCAGAAAAACTTGGAATGGACCTCAGCGTCTCTTACACATTCTTCAGGCATGCTTTGCATTTCACCAACGCGCAATGATCCCCCCGGCTTGATCCGCCTGCCGCCGACAAGGCAGTGTGATCTTCTGCCGTTACCATTCTTTAACCTCGATGATGCAACATAGAACGACCATCAAGGCGTCGAATCTTTTCATCGCCTCGACACTGCTAGGCAATGTCGTTGCCTGTTCGCCCGGTGCGCAAGCGCAAGACACGACATTCGTGCCACTCGTGGAGAGTATGGCCGCGCGCCTGCAAACCGCCTATCCGGTCGCCCTGTCCAAAATCGACAGCGGCAAACCCGTCTACGACAAGGCGCGAGAGGCGCAAGTGATTGCCAATGTAAAGCTGGTGGCGCCGACGTCTCAGATTGCGTCCGAAGATGCCGCGGCCGTGTTCAACGACCAGATCGAAGCCAGCAAGGTTGCCCAATACGCGCTGCTGAATGACTGGCGACGCGCGGGCCAGGCTCCGTCGGCGCCGCGTCGGCCGCTGGAAGACATCCGCACGGAACTGGATCGCCTGCAAGGAGATATCTTGCGCGAACTGTATCTCGCTGAGCCACTGCGCAGGTTGCCGGACTGCAAAATCCGGGTTGCGAAGAGCGTCGAGCATGTCTCCAAGGACGGGAATTTCAATTTCGACGTCGAGCAACGCGTTACACTCGATCGCGCTGTGGCGAGCGTATGCCTGCCGTCGCCATGAATTGAACAGAATCTCTCCTTGTTGAAGCAGGGCAAGGTCAAGGGGGGCGCCTCGCAACATTGGATGCGGTTTGCCAGCATCTCAATTGCCAGCCGGGCGATCTTCTAGAGCACCACCGCGAAACAGCAGTCAGTCCGGAGTAAACCGACATTCTCAATTCGGACGGAGCGTGAGCTCATTGAATACTCCTTTACTGGCCTGCCCCACGCGACGCAACCGTCGTGTGGCGATCCTTGCGTTTACGATCACATGGGTGCTTCATGCGCTAGGGTTGCTTGCGTTGCAAGACTCTCTGCGGCCCCAACCAGATTATCCTCAGCCAGAACGCCGTACGCTTACCGTGACGCTGATACCGTCGGAAACGCGGCGGTCAGGCTCCGAACAGTCGAACAACACTATCATTATTTCCCGGGCCACCAGGCAATCACGTTTGCGTACGGCGACGATTCCTGGTCCCGCTCAACAACTGCGGGATCGTGAAACGATCTCGGTGTCCCGCAAAAATGTGAGTAAGCTGGTAGCCCTTGCTGTTGGCAATGCTGGAGTGGGCAAATCTCTGGGCGAGAGTATTGACTGGCAGAATGACCTCCTGAGCATCGACACCCACCGATCAGCGCGTTATGGCAACACGCCCCAGCATGCCTCGCGGGAATCTAACAACCACACACAAGAAACAACCGCGCTGCTCAATCGCGAGATATCAAAGGCCACTCGCAGCGACTGCCGAAACAGATATTTCCAGATGGGACTTCTGGCGATCCCGATGCTCGCAGTCGACGCGATGAACAGGTCCGGGTGCCAGTGGTGAATGCCACACATCCCGCAATCTCGGAGTGTGTCTCGCCAAGACTAAAGGCTCTCAAGGGGGCGGCACTCTCTGTAGTTTAAATTTGCTTATTTTCCGTTTTCTAAAGCCTCGCCGACTTCTTCGACCTTCGTACCCAGCTCCGCTTGCTTCAGTGCAAATGCGATCTGCTGTTCCGTAAACTTGCTCGTCTTCATGGCATGGCCTTCATGTCAGGTTGGAAACATCATGCCGAATTTCTCTACTTTTGAGCCGGACTATTTTTCGGGTCAGAGTCAATGGGGAGCAGCTCGGAAGGCGCTGTCTAGATCACGGGGACGTGCGCGAGCTTCTCGTGCCGTCACCGTAACGGCCCCGAACGTGTCAGCCGGGGTGCCTGATACGATTTCGCCTGCCCGGCGGCTCGCCGTAAAGACGGCGATACATCGCGATGAACGCGCTGTCGCTTGCATACCCGACGGCGTGCGCAACCTCGGTAATCGAAGCGCCCTCCGCCAATCGAGTCTGCGCAACGAGCAAGCGACACCGCGTGCGCCATTGCATATAGGTCAACCCTGTTTCGCGTACGAACAGTCGTGCGAGCGTTCGAGCGCTCGCACCGACCCGGTCGGCCCATTCGTCGAGCGTGCGCGGTTCCGACGGATCGTCGACAAGCGCATTCGCTATCGTACCGAGGCGCCGATCACGCGGCATCGGCAAATACAACGGCGAGGCAGGCGCCGCCTCGAGTTCGTCGAGCAGGACGGTCGCCAGCCGTGTCCGGGCATCGGTCAGCGCGCCATCGGCCGGCCACTCCGTGACGCGCACGACAAGCTCGCGCAACAACGGGCTCACCTCGACGATGACGGCCGTCTGCGGCAGATCTCGGTATGCATGCACATCGAAATAGAGGCTGCGATACGCGAAGCGGCCTTGCATGATCGCGCGATGCTGTAGCCCTGCGGGCAACCAAATCGCCTGCAGCGGTGCGAGGTGTCCGATCCGGTCTGCCGTTTGCAGCGTCACCGCGCCTTCGGTCAGATACAGCAGCTGCGTTCGACGATGGGCGTGCCATTCGGAATCGTGTTCCCTGGATTCGTACGCGATGCCGACGATGGGGCACGACGCGGCGTCGGGGTCGATCACACGGTTCGGTTCATGATGTGCCATGTCTGGTTTGCGATGTTTTATGTCAGGACAGCGCGATTGTCTTCGCTCATGCATCAGTATGCTACCTCACGTCAATTCGGAGGAAACCATGACGCATCAACAGATCTTGACTCCGAACGAAACGAGGCTGCCGCCAATCTGCCTTTTGCTGGCACTGGTGGCACTGCCGCAGATTGCCGAAACGGTGCTTGCCCCAAGCCTGCCGAACATTGCCCATGTCTTTAGCCTGAGCGCTGCCCAAACTCAATGGGCAATGAGTATTTTCTTTCTGGGCTTCGCCGTCGGCGTTTTCGTTTGGGGCCGCGTGTCCGACGCCGTCGGACGACGTCCGGCAATACTGGGCGGACTCGCAATCGGGCTGGTCGGCACACTCGTCGCGGCTCGCGCGTCCAGTTTCGAACTCGTTCTCGTGGGCCGCTTCATCCAGGCGGCGGGCCTCGCGACATGTTCGGTTACCACGCAGACAATACTGCGGGATTGCCTGGACGGCGCAGCGCTGTCTCGCTGTTTCGTGACCATCGGCATGGTGCTCGCGTGGTCGCCTGCAGTGGGCCCGCTGGTTGGGCAGAAGTGGTCGGATTGGCATGGCTACCAGGCCGTTCTCTGGCTCATCACTGTCGCCATCGCCATGCTGTGTCTGGCAGCGACGCGCTATCTGCGCGAAACACGCGGCGCTCGCACGCAAGCGATATCCACACACAAACTCGCCTGGCGAATGCTGACGGATTCGCGGTTGATGCGTTCGGCGCTGCTGGTCGCGGGCTTGAACGCGCTGGTGTTTTCGTTTTACGCGGCCGGCCCCTTCCTAGTGGGCGATTTGCCGATCCTCGGCTTCGGCTGGATCGGCCTTGCAGTAGCACTCGCTGGCAGTCTCGGCGCAGCGCTGAACCGCCGCCTCGATCGGGGAATCGGCCATGACCGCCGAGTCCGCCTGGGGCTCGCGAGCGTGCTTGCCGGCGTGCTCATGCAGATCGTGCTGGTGCTGACGACGGGGCGGGCCGGACTGCTGTGGGCGCTCGCTGCGCTACCGATCTTCATCGGCTTCGGCCTCGCGATACCCAACATCCTGGCGCCTGCGCTGCGCAGCTATGCCAATTGTCTGGGACGGGCAGGGGCGTTGTTTGGTGTTGCCTATTATGCGCTGCTCGGCGCCATGCTTTCGGTGACTTCGGCGGTACCGCTTGACAGTCCGCTGGCACTCACTGGATTTTGGCTCGTTGTTGCCGTCGTGCTGTTTGCGGCTCACGACGAGGCCGGTACGGAAGCCGATCGTCCCGACGCCTCCAGCGAGTTCGAAAGCAGCCGCTGACGTGATGGGACCGAGGACGCCCCATCAAGGCGTCGGCATCGATTCATGTGTGCGATTCACCGACGCAAGCCGACCGGCGGTCTTCAGGTCACGGCAGTAGACTTTAATCCTGCACTCGATTCCACGTACAGCAAGAAGTTTGATGACTTTTTGACTGTATGGAGGAAAGCATGACAGAGAAGGTAGTACCGAGACGGCAATACTTCCCAAAGGGCACGGATCTGTCCCGGTGGAGCGCTCGAGAGATTCAGGCCGTTGCTAATACGTTGAACACCAGGCCCCGGAAAACGCTTGGCTGGAAGACGCCTGCTGAAGCTCTGGACGAGTACCTGAAATCTATTCAAAAATGCAGTGTTGCGACGACCGGTTGAATCCGCCTTTACGAAGAATCCATGGTCTGGGTGAGTGATGCCACGGGACGTTGGAAATCTAGCGGATTTTCGCCGAGCCGGTACGGCGGCGGAGCATGAGCGTCGACCGGGCGCCCCTTTTTGCAACAAGGCCGTCAGTTTGCACGACATCCGCTGCATGTAGTTCAAGATCGCCGTGTTTGCGACGAGGTGATTGTACTTGGTAGTCTCGCGTGTCTCGTGCACGACGCTCTCAGCAATTACACCTGTGCTGCCAAACATCGACCTTGCCTAAAGATAGCCTATTGATTCGCATTTGAGTTAATCGTATTGTTGTGCTGCGATCTAAAGATAAATATCCTCTTCGGTGCGCGGCGAGATTTGTATTTCAATAGATTGTTAGTGTAAGTTATGAAAGGCTAATATTCCGAAAAAATTGGCAGTGTGCTTTTCACTGAAAGCTCACCCAATATCGGTGGCCAAGAAAGGCAATTGCTGCTCCAAATGCAATCGCTTCTCGCGTCGGGGATTGATGTTGCACTTTCCTTCCGCCCGTAATCTCGGATTGAACCTCTTGCGGCAGCGATGAGTATCCCAACTAGAACACTCCCATTCCGAAATAGTGTGGATCCACACACCATTATTGGCTTGTGCAAATTAATTGCCACGATGCGACCCGCCGCATGCATCTGTAATAGCAGTCATGATGCAAACAATCTTGCAATTGCGGCTCGTATATTTGGACGACATCGACCACTCTTGGCTAGATCAAAAGCGTATGTGGCCGGGAAGATATCAGCGCATAGCTATAATCATCTCGTTGACTTTTCATTCACCCCTAGCAAGTATCTTAAAGATAAAATCTTATCCAATAAACGAATCAATCCTGAGCGTGTCGAGGTGATTTATACCGGCGTGGATTTCGGCAAACTTGATGTGGAATGTACCCTCGAGCTTCCTTCCGATATTACTCAGTGGACCGTCGAACGCATTCTGGTTGTCCACGACGCGCAGCTTGCCGCAATTCCGTGGCATCGCTACCTGGACGCTTGGCAACGGCTGCAACATTACATCGTGGGCGGCAAGCGCTCGCCGATTGCAACCGTAGTGGGCACCTGACCGCAACGATCGAAGGGCGGGTACCAACAATTTGATAGAAGTGGCGAGATAAGCCTTTTATCACGACGGCACGATTGCCCGCTCAAACTCGGGTGTCGCACGACGCGCGACAGGGACTGCCGGCGCCCGAGGGAATTGACACCGGCCTTCGCGACGCCGCGGCCAGTGACAATTTTAATGCGCAACGCGTAACCGACTGAATTCCAAGAGGTTTCGCCTCTCGTCATCGTTGTCGTCCGACGAGTTGACATCTTTACTTCGCAAACGGTGACGACTTTATTTTTGTCTACGACAGCGCATGCACACGTCGATCGACTACTGCACTCTCGTCGAATATGAAACCCTACGCGCCACGGCATGACATGCTGTACGTGAAAACGAGGCAGGGTCACCCCATTCCGGACGATCGTCAGCGGATACTCCGGCACCCCCGAATTTCCTGCGCGCCCTTTCATCCGCAAGGCAGGCCGTCCTTTGCACACTGCCACGCCACCGCAGTCAGGAGCCCCAGCACCGCCGCCTCCAACGTGAATTGCCCCATGCTTGCGAGAGCAGTCCAAGCGGGCATTGGCGCGTAAATTGCGTAGAGGAACGCCATCAATAGCTGCTTCTTGAGCGCGAGCACAAGCACCGCGAATTGCCATGCGAACGCGCATCGCCGTGCACTCGAATGCCGCCAGGTGAACGCAACGCAAAAGAGGCTGGCAATAGCTGGTTCGACGAAGCTTAGGTAGGCTGGAATCAGGACGTCCGGCCCATACGGCATCTGACACCGGCCGCCCGTCGGCGCCAAACTTTCGACGTAGGCGAGGACGATCGAGAGGACGGACGACAACCACGACATCAAAACGAAATTCAATAGCAACGCAAGCAACACTGCGGCGACAATCCTCCCGATGTGTTGCCTGCAGCGGCAGATGGCGGCGCTCATGACTGAGGCAGCGGCGTAGTACGCGATTCCTCGAAGGCTCGTAAATGCCTCATAAAGCCAACTCGTCGTCCAAGGCGTCGAGCAGTATCCATTCATGAACCAGCCGCGCAAAGTCTCGTTGAGGCCGGCGAGAATCACGAAAAGTACGGTGATGCGGCAAAGCGGCGAGCGCAACGGGAGCGACTGGCACAAGGACCGATAGAGCCACGACGCCGCGTAGATCATCACCGCGTCGTTGACGACTGCCGGCAGTTTTGAACCCAGAGACGCACCCGGATACGGCGCATGGAACAGTTGCAGCATCACCGCATGCACGCTCAGCGACAGCCCAGCCGCAACGCACACTCCAATCACAAGTCGCCCGCGGTGGATCCCCGCGAACAAGGGGAGAATCGGCTTTCTCATATATCAGATTTCCTGGCTCTGTGTGCGCTGAACGACGCAGACGATTTGCCGTCGCCAAACGAAAGCCAATTCCAATGATCACGTTGATCGACGCTTCGCCAACATTTGGCCATGACCGAGACTACTACGACAGAAAACTCATGTTTGATATTCATGGATAACTCTGCGACAAGAATAACTGATTGCGACATGGTGAGACGACCGGTTCGACGATCCGCCATTTCGAAATGGACGAATTCGAACCCCATAAGCCGTCGCCACGACCTTCGCTCCCTATTGCAATAGAACCTGTATCTCCGGTTTCATAACGGATTCACTGCTCATCATGCTGCCTCACCGGCAGGCGCACCCAATTCAATTGCCGCTTGTCTCTGGTGATCGGAGCGGCGGCCAGCCTATGGGCGATGTTGTAAACTTAAAATTCGGCTCGGTACGCGAACAGCCCCGGGAGTCCGCCTGACATCACGAATAGTAACTTCTGACCTGCAATGTACTTCCCCACCCTAACGCTATCTACGAGGCCGGCAAACGCCTTCCCGCTATAAACCGGATCAAGCAAAATTCCTTCTGTTGACGCCATTAGGCGAACAGCCGCCAGCATACTTTTCGTTGGTACTCCGTAACCGGGACCCAATTGCGAGTCATCGATTGAAATGGCGCTGGCCTCCACTTTCAGCCCATCATCGATTAGGCGCGCAGTCTGATTGGCCTTGTCGACTGTAATCTCAGTCGACTTTAGGGCGCTTCCGTAAACAGCGAAGCCGATTATTAGAGCAGGGTCGAGCCCAAGCGCTACATATCCGGCGACGAGCCCCGCGTGCATGCCGCCACTCCCATTAGCGAGCATGATGCGATCAAACATCAATCCAGAGGCGTCGGATTGGGCCACGATCTCCCTCGCACAGTCAGCATATCCTAGGCAGCCGATAGGGCTTGAGCCGCCCAATGGACACACATATACGCGCCGGCCCTGCCTACGCAGCTCATTGGCACGGTCTTCGGCGAATTCGAGCGCGTTAGTCGAGCCCGGTAGATCATGCAGGTGCGCATCAAACAGCGTATCAAGCAAGATGTTTCCATTATTAATGTAGTCGTCGTCAAATCGGGGCACGGCCCGCGTCAAGACAAGTTCGCACTTCAGGCCAACGCGCGCCGCTGAAGCCGCAGTAAGACGTGCATGGTTGGACTGTCGAGCACCAACGGTAATAATGGTGTCTGCGCCCGCCGCCAACGCCTCTCCGATAAGAAACTCCAGCTTCCTCAACTTGTTGCCACCAGCACCAATCCCGTTGAGATCCTCGCGCTTGACAAAGATGTCTGGGCCGCCGAGGCGAGCACTAAGTCGAGGAAGGGGCTGAATGGGAGTGACCGCTTCCAGTAAAGGACTACGCGGGAACTTCGAAAGATCAAACGGTAACGATTTGGGAGAAGTCATAGGTCAGATTTGGGAATTGGATGGCTTGCTAGACAGGCAGTCTCAGTCGGGAAACGAATATATGAAACAAATTCGCCTCAAAATTCACTTGGCCGGAATAACGGCCATCGCCTCGACCTCTATCAGGAATTCTGGCTGTGCGAGCGCCTTGACACCAATCCAGGAAGATGCCGGTGGATTAATATCTCCAAAAATTTCGACCAGAATTTTGGCAATGAGGTCGGCATCCTCTCCCTTCTTGAAATGTGGGATATAGAAACGCAATATCTGGATATCCTCCTGCGTTCCTCCTGCGGCTTCCACAGCAATGAAAACCTGCTTGAGCGTCTGCCGAAACTGACCTTCAAGTCCCCGCGCGTTCTGATTTCCATCTGCGTCCCAAGCCACCTGACCAGCGACATTCACAATCCGCCCGGGCTCTGAGATAACTACCTGAGAGAAGCCCCAAGGTTTACTGGAAAACAGCGTTGATGGTTGCAAAGTTTCTCTCGGCATTGCGTATTCCAAGGTAAAAAGCCTCTAAATAATACTGAAAAAAATGGAACTTAGCTTGGATCCTTTGTGGCGCGGGAGTTGTCAAGGGTTCGGTCGTAGGATGACCCCCACTTAATTCCGCTTGATCATAGAGCAACGCAAATCCGAAAATCATACCCCCTTCCGAACACAGCCAATCAAAATGTTCATGCGCCACCATTGACATTAGCTCCTAAACATGTCCTGAAATCATGTAATAGGCGTGAGGGTCCGTGATATCAGCATTCCAGCCCGCTTCAATAATAATGCTCACCGTATTAGCGGCCACCATCGCAACAAACAACCAGATAACGGCTTTGTGGACAATGCAAGTGGTGGAAAGTGACTCAGTCTCGACAGGCAACATCATCAGGAACGCCGTGTAGACCACCGCGGCGACTGCACCTAGCGCTGTAACCGTGTATTGGTGCATACCCATAAACACGCCGGCCGTGGTAGCGGGCCCGCCAGGGACGATATGGATGAGCATGAAGCGGCTGGATACCGCGCCCAGTATCAGAGCACCAATCAGTGTCACCGCGTAGTTTCGTTGCTTGACACCGAATATCAGGTTGAACAGGAAGCCCATGCCCATCAGGATAACGCCTCCGCGGATTAGGGTGCATAAGGTGCAAGGCAGTTCCCCATCGACAAATTGGTATTTGAATGCTGCGAGTAGGACTGCGCTGGTGCCGAAAAGGGCAACAGCATTAAGTGGTTTTGTGACGTTCATATATTCATCAGAATACTGCGTTGATTGGGTCCGTGGCATTAACGATGATAAGTATCAGCTCGCCAATGGCAGCTAGGCCAAAGAGCGCCAGGCTGCAGTTTTCTTGTTTGCGCAGTGCGGTGATGCAAGCGACTAGTGCGATAACGAACGGTACGAATAGCATGGTTAATTCCTGTTCACGCAAGTGTTATAAGCAATTAGTTATGAAGTTGGCGCGTTATGTATGCATCCATGTGGCTTTGTTTGGAAGGGTGAAAGTCGTGATGCTGGAGACGTGATTATCAATTTTTTAGTTGAATGCACTTGCCGAAAGAATTTCATATGTTCACGAGGTTGGCGATCAGGACACCCTCGTTTTCCTGCGAGGCAACTTTGCGCGTCAGCAGACGCTCACCGATGCAGCTTTTGATGCGCGAGATCTGCGCCTCAACGAATGAGTGCATGCCGAAGCCATATTTCTTCTGGAATGCATAAATGCCCCTGTCCTTGATGTGTCCAACAATCTGATCGTGCCAGCCCGTATCGACCCGCTGAACCGCCCCGGGAATCGTGGAGGCTGGTTGGTTTAAGTTAATGCCGGTTCAGCGGCAGCTGTTTCAAGTTGCCGATATTAGTTTGCCTCAGCTTCGACGGGCGGGATATAGCCGAGGGGGTCCATCAATCGATGATGATTGAACCAGGCCACCCACTCCAGCGTTGCCAGCTCAACGGATTCCCGCGTTTTCCAGGCGCGGCGATGAATCAGTTCAGCCTTGTACAAGCCGTTGATCGTTTCAGCCAAGGCGTTGTCATAGCTGTCGCCCCGACTACCGACCGACGGTTCGATGCCCGCTTCGGCCAGCCGTTCGCTGTAGCGAATGCTGACGTATTGCCAGTTGGGGGTATCGCGATCTGGCCGCCGAATTCGGCATGACGGTTTCGATGAGCCGGCGTGCCAACGCGTGGGACAACGCACCGATGGAGAGCTTCTTTAAAACCCTGAAGGTTGAACGCATTTACCAAACGCGCGACGAAACCCGCGCTCAGGCTCGCCTGGACATCGTCGACTGGATCGAGGGCTATTACAATCGACAGTGCATGCACATGTCGATCGATTACCTTACCCCTGTCGAATACGAAACCCTACACGCTGCTGCATGACATGCTGTCCGTGAAAACGAGGCAGGGTCACAGCGGGTATGCAACATACCAGCGCACGCACACCAAGATCACATCGATCGGGTAATGCAGGCGCTGGAATACCTTCGCAAACACCGAATTCAGCGGTCGCGTCATCGTTCACATCGCAGCTTCATTGACACCGGCGGCATACCACCCCGCCTTACTGCGACAGAGCCGAAAAAAATGCTGCTGTCCCGGCGGCCGCTCCACCTGTCCAGTCAATTCGATGTAGACGGCGAGAGTCCGGATCGGCCCACCGGACATAGGCAATCCCAAACGAACACCGCAAAAAGTCCCGCCGATAGACACATCAATGGCACGGTCGGCGTCCCGGTCATGTCGGCCACCATGCCGAAAATCAACGGTACTGCCGCTATCGCGACCTGATTGACCGCCATGGCGGCGCCAATGACCTCGCCCACCTTGTTGTGATCCGTTGATTCCGATAGCCACACGACCCATGGGCCGTACCAGCCAAAGCAAAAAAATCCGCTGAAAGCGGCACACACCAGAATCGGCAATCCACGGCAGGAAGCGGGTAACAGCGCCGTGGCCAGCAATGTCGCGGGTGCCAGCACCATGCAGATGATGACGACGCGCCGTCGCCCGCCTCGAATATGATCGCTCAAGGCGGAAAGCAGGATGCGGCCGAGTGAACCGCTCATTTGCACAACGAAAAGCGACCATGCCGCAGCCGCTGGCATGAGATCGAAGCGGCGCCGGACGAACATGATCCAAAAAACGGCCACGGCCATTTGCACGGCAACGAGCATCGCGCCAATCAACGAAATCCGCCGGAATGCGGCTTCCGAGAAATTCCCCAAGAGATGCTGCCACATCGATATGGCTGAAGGCGATCCCGCGTCAGGCCTGGAGGCATTCCGAAATACTGCAAGAAAGATCCCTCCTGTAACGGCTATGACAACCGCCGCCACCGTCATGGCGGAGGCCCACCCGGCGCGCAAGATCAGTTCCGGGAAAAAGACGGCCGCGCATGCGCCGCCCAGCGGCAATGCGGCTTGCCGTACGCCCATCGCCATCCCTCGCTCATGCGTGGGGAACCAGTGGTAGATCGCCTTGCTTCCGCCGGGCTGGATCGGGCTATACCCAATGCCCATCATCAGCATCGCGGCAGCCAGTGTTCCGTATCCGGTGGACACGGCCAGCAGCAGCATCGAGAAGCCAAGCACCAGCATCCCGAGGAAAACCGGCAATCGCTCCCCATGCCGATCAAGCGCTCGTCCGACCAATGCCAAACCGAATATCGGTACGATATTCGCGAGCGTCGCAAGGCCTCCGACCTGCCGGGCAGAAAGATGCAACGCATCTTGCGCGTAGAGGCCCCACGCGCCGATGCCTTGGCTCGCGAGCCCTGCGACCAGCTGTGTCAGGGTGGATACCCCCAGTATCCACCACCGGTAGTAGTGACGCATTCATCAGTCTCCTGCTGTTCAACCTTTGCCGAGATCGTCGTCCTACGCCCCCGGGGGCGTAGGAGACAGCGTCAACTCATACTGCAAGCGAGAGCTCTGGCATATGTGTGTTTTGAATCTTCGGATCGAAAACCCGCTCTTGCAGCCGGGTGAATGTTCGGAAGTTCCAGAGATTTCGAGCTACGAATACACGTTGAACCCATCGATAGGCTCGTCCGTTTTCGTCGTATTGCGGTACGAATTTATCTCGGGAATGAAGCGTAAAACTATTGTTGATGAGGACGAGTTTTCCCGGCGTGATTTGCACGCCGAAAGAAATTTCCCTTATCGCTTGATATAGATTGTCGAGTGCCTGCTTGGCTCGCGAATTTGCGGCAAGCACCATGTCCGGATAAAACGCCACCGTCACATGCGGAGACTCGTATGGACCTGACAGGATGGGACGCAAGTCGGTATTGTCGCGTGGTGTAGATGTTGCACCTCTCCATCGATATGGAACGCGGATGATGTAATTATTTTTGTAAAGCTGTTCGATATCCTCTGGCGATAGCAATCGAAGTGCCTTTCGCGCGTCGGCAAGGCGAGTCAATGGCCCACCTCCCGGTTCAGCTCTTACGCCAAGCAGCAAAAGGGCTGACGGAGATGTGTCTCCTTCAGGCATATGAACCTGCGCAGCATTCTCGATGTGGAAGTCTAGTTCTACATCGGAACCAAGACCCGTGTATTCTTGGGCGTTCTCCTTGTGAGGGGTGAGGTTGTTGACGAGCTCACGGCCTTCATGTGCAATCGAATACGGCTCGCCTGCCAGCGCTCCGATCGCGACTAGAAGGTTTTCACTAAGAACGCCATCCTTGAATGCTCTGCCACTCTCCGAAAAGTATGGGCTGCCGCATACGCCGTGGTCCACGGGAAGGCCATCGATTTCCAGAAAACCAAGTGCATCTGCACCGACACTTTTGGTTCGCTCGATTGCGTCGATAAGCCTGGTCGGCAATGCGGTGTACGCGGTCTTTCGTAACGCATTGAGGTACTGGGATCCTCCTGCTGGGTCATATGGAATACTGCTAAAGGCATCTTTAAGTTGGTCTGCATCCTTTGCAGTCAATATAACTCGTTCATCTACCTGATTAATCATTATCCATTCCAAGACGAGTAGTGAGGGCGGTCTCTAAAATCAAGTGCAACGGTTAGCTAATTCAGCCTTTTCCAATTCTTTGGCCATTACCTCCTCAGGGGTGGACGGTCCCGTTTCCGTGCAAAAAAAATCGGTAACCTTGTGACGATTTAATCCATTTTCTCAGGAATTTCCATGAACATACTATAAAATATAGTTTGCTGATACACCGCTTGCGAGATCTGCTACGTCACGCATCGACTAACGCGATTCGCCAAGAATATGGCAAAACAAGCCATGCGGGCCTGCGAAATTTCCCATCCGGAGTAGGATTTTCATTAATTCGATTTATCCGCGCGCACGGCGACCAACCGCACATCCTGGTCGACCTGAATGAAACGGAACACCGGACTTTCGCCTACCGTTCCAGCCGACGCCAGCGCCGCCAGGTCGCAACCCGCCCCGATCAGGCGAGGCGCAACATATATCAGCAGTTCATCCACGAGGCCCGCTCGGATCAGCGCGCCGTTGAGGTTGCCGCCAGCCGTGTTCGGAAGATGCCGCAAATCGACGCGCCTCGACTCGAGGGTCTCCTTGCGCCCGTCGTTCATGCGCGCACCTGCGTAGTAGATTCGCACGGGTTCTCCCGCATTCAGCAGACGTGCGCCCGCCGGCATGCGCAGCATTGAATCGACGACGATCCGCAGCGGCTGCCTCGCGGTCGGAAACAGCCCGACATCGAACTCGGGATCATCCGCCAGCACGGTGCCCACGCCGGTCAGTATCGCGCCGGCTCGGCGCCGCCATGCATGACCATCCCGTCGTGCCGCTTCGGCGGTGATCTACTCGCTGTCGCCGTCCGGCATTGCGGTCCTGCCGTCGAGCGACGCGGCCATTTTCATGCGTACCCACGGCCGTCCATGCCGCATGCGAAACAGGAAGCCGACGTTCACGCGCCGGGCTTTGTCACGCAGCGCGCCGTCCGGTAGTTCGATCACGTCGATGCCGGCCTCGCGCAATCGCGCGAGGCCGAAGCCCGCGACGACCGGATTGGCGTCGCGCAAGGCGACCACTACTCGCCGCAGGCCGGCGTCGATCAGCGCATTGCAGCACGGTGGCGTACGTCCGAAATGCGAATAGGGTTCGAGCGTCACGTAAGCGGTGGCACCGATCACGGATTCGCCACCTGCAGCGGCGTCGCGCAGAGCCATCACTTCGGCATGTGCCCCGCCTGCCTGCTGCGTATGACCACGACCGATCACGCGATTCGATGCATCGGTGAGCACGCAGCCGACGCGCGGGTTGGGATCGCTCAAGCCGACGGCCTCAGTGGCAAGCGCCAGCGCCTCGCGCATCCGCGCATGCACGATGTCGGCGTGGGCAGGATAGAAGTTGTTGTCCTCGGTCACAACCGTAGACCGAAGCAAAGTTGTCACCGTTTGCGAAGTAAAAATGTCACTTCAGAGGTCGACACCGACGCGGAATCGGAAAATTATCAAGAAATCATAGGCTTGCGTACCGCGAAATAAATTCGTCACCGCGCGTGGTGTCGCGAAGACCGGTGTCAATTCCCGCAGCGCCAGCAGTCGCCGCCACGCGATGTACAACCCTCGGGTTTGAACAGATGATCGCTGATCGCGCGTGCAACTTGCGGATCTGCGCCCTATCCCAGGTGACGTTCGTAATAGCGTCGCGTCAACTCCTTGCGGTACTCTGACTTCATCGGGCGAGCCCTGTCTGACGACCAACCACCGCCTCCGTAACTGCCACCACAGAACGCGCATCGATACGGCGACTCGAGCAGGCGGACATTCACGACGTAGGGGGCCTCATAACCGCAGCGGCGGCACGCGGTTTCCAACTGCCGATAATGCGCCGGACAGGTGTCGAATTTCAGCATCTGGTGCACCACGCTATGGTAGCCGCGCGCAATGCAGCTGCGACAGTGACGAAAAAGCGGGCTGTACTGGCGCCGCTGACTCGCGTGCAGCAGCCCGATCTCGAGCGACGCATAAGGAATGCCGAGGAGCTGTGTAGTCGCGCAACGCTGACGCCCCTCAGTTGCGGTATTACGCCCTCGTACGAATCGATGTCGGGATCCATCACCCGTGCCACAACATTCCCAGGCAATGCATTTAGGCTACGGCGGTCGACGTGGACATCGATGTCGACACCGGTCCCGGCGGCGTCCGAACGATCGGCGCGGCCGCCAGAATGCGAGCCGCTTGCGCCAGATCGGACGCGACTCGGCGGGTTTTCCCCGCTTGCTCGAGCTTGGCGCGGATGTACTTGTCGATCCCGCGGGCATCCAGCGATGCCCGCAGACGCTTGCAGCCTTGGGCCTTGCGAATCTCCTGTCGCAAGGTCAGGTTGTGTGGCACGACGTGCCACGCACCTTGCGCGTCGAGGAGACCTAATTCGGTGCCGTCGAGCAGGAATGCACGGACACTGCGCAAGTCGTCCGCGTTCAGGTAGACGAGCAGTTGCTTACCGATGAGCTCAGTGCTACAAGCCAGAACGGGACTCGAATACCGTACACCGTAGAGGTTGATATGCGGTCGGGTACCCTGATTCAGATAGGCGTGGACACGGCAGCGCTTCGCCGACTGCATCAGGCACAGCGTGCGACGGCGAGGCTCCGGCAACCAGTTCACGAGCGTGTGTCGGCCACGGACGAACGATTCCATCGCCTCGAGCGGCGAGACGTTGTTGAGTCCGGTGTGCGGCGTGCCGTTGTAGCTCGCGATTGCGTATTCGACCAACTGTAAGCGACTCAGCTGGGCCAGTCCCCCATTCGCGCGCGCGTGAGGCATGATGGTGATGGCGTGGTGGTATCCGTGTAAGTCACGGGGATCGTGTTCAGATCTACCCGGTTAAGGGTGTAGGCGGGGTGGCCGGTTTCAGTTTGT
>NZ_JBNCAB010000084.1:0-34126 GCF_049805555.1 Burkholderia sp. DN3021
CCCGGCGCCGCGGATCCCGGTCAGTCCCGGCGGTTGGCGCGATCGTTATCGGCGCCGGCGAAAACCTGCGCCGCGTGTTCGTTCAGCGCGGGCGGCGGCCGCCGGTACGTGGCCGGCGTGCGGCCGAGCTTGATCGGCGACGCGATGCCGCGATGGCGGCCCAGCTCGACCTTCATCTGCCGATGCGCGACGTGCGGATGGTCGAGCGCCGCGTCGAGCCCGAGCACGGGCGCGCACGGCACGCCGCGGCGCATCAACTGTTCGGCGAGCACCGCGCCGTCGTGTCCGGCCAGCGCCGTTTCGACGAGCGTGCGCAGCGCGGCGCGGTTCGCGCTGCGCGCGCGGTTGTCCGCGAAACGCGGATCGTCGGGCCAGCCGCGCGTGCCGAGCACGTCGCACAGCGCCGCGAACTGCCCGTTGTTGCCGACCGCGAGAAAGATGTCGACGGTGGCCGTCGGAAAGCTGTCGTACGGCGTGATGTTCGGATGCGCGTTGCCGGTGCGCACGGGCGCGTTGCCCGAATGGAAGAAGTTCGGCGTATGCGGATGCAGGATCGACAGCGCGCAGTCGAACAGCGTCGATTCGACGAACTGGCCGCGGCCGCTCGCGTCGCGCTCGCGCAGCGCCATCAGCACGCCGAGCGCCGCGTTCAGTCCGGTCACGAGATCGACGATCGGCACGCCGACGCGCAACGGCGCGCCGCCTGCTTCTCCGTTCACGCTCATCAGCCCCGCAAGCGCCTGCACGGCCGCATCGTAGCCGGGTAGCCCGCCGAGCGGGCCGTCCGCGCCGAAGCCCGATACGCGGCAATAAACGAGCCGCGGAAACCGCGCATGCAGCGTGTCGAAACCGAGCCCCCAGCGCTCCATCGTGCCGATCTTGAAGTTCTCGACGATGGCGTCCGCGTGTTCGAGCAGGCCGAGCAGCCGCTCGCGGTCGTCCGGTTGTGTCAGGTCGAGCGCGACGCCGAGCTTGTTGCGGTTCACGCCGAGGAAATACGACGCGGTATCACCGTCGAACGGCGGGCCCCACGTGCGCGTCTCGTCGCCGGACGGCGGTTCGACCTTGATCACTTCCGCGCCGTGGTCGGCGAGGATCTGCGTCGCGTACGGGCCGCCCAGCACCCGTGACAGATCGACGATGCGCAATCCCGCCAGCGCGCCCTGCTGCTCCCGTTCCGCCATGTGTCCCGCTCCTGGTTCCGGTTGATCGGACTGCCGGTTCCGGCGGCCGGCGCCTGCGGCGCGACTTTCCGGATTCGGCGAATAATTCTTGTACGTGAATTTATATTCACACTCAGGAATTATGTTGTCAAGCCCGGATGTGTCCGGCGCGAAGCGCGGATAACGCCGCCGGGCGCAACTGGAGACGACACCGAATCCGCGCCGGTTGCGGCACCACCCCGCCCTTCGTTAAGCTGGCGGGCAACGCTCATCTCGAAAAAGCAAGGCGAAATATTCATGAAACGGATCCTGCTGGCGGCCTTCATGCTGGCGTCGACGCTCGGCGTCGGACACGCGCAAACCCGGACATTCCATTTCGGCGAAGGACAGACGCAGATGCCGGCCGCGGCACCGCAGGCCGCTGCGCCGACCGCACGGCCCGCGCCCGCGCGCCGGCACGTGACGGCGCCACCCCATCACCGGCGCGCCGTTCACACGCGCCGCCATTCGCGCCACGCGAAGCCGACGCGCAGCGGGATCTACACGCACGCGTAACCTGGCGCAGGCGGCGCGATGCCATGCACGGAACTGTCACGAACGGCCGGTAAGATCGCTGCGGCTGCCTGCATGCCGTCGCGGCCCGCTGCCGGACAACGAACCGCCGACGCGCATTTTCTCCACGATTCAGCACCTGTTTTGCCGAACATGAGTACCGGGCCGGACATTCTCGCCGTCATCAAGGAAAGAGCCACGATCGTGTGCCGCCAGCGCAGCAGCGTGCTGCTGGTCGCCCGCACCGCGTCGCGCTGGTCGCTGCCGGGCGGCACGATCCGGCGCGGCGAGACGCCGCTCGAGGCCGCGCAGCGGGAGCTCGCCGAGGAAACGCGGCTGGAGGGGCTTGCGCTCGACTACGCGGTGCAATTCGGCGGGCTGACGAAGCTGCATCACGTGTTCGTGGCCGACGTGCCGGCGCACCTGACGCCGCGCGCGAGCAACGAGATCGCCCGCTGCAAGTGGTTCACCGTCGACCGGCTCGAATCGCTCCATGCGAGCGTGCCGACGCGCAAGATCATCGAGCTGCTGCGCCTCGACTGCTTCTCGGAAATCGCGAACGGCCCGCTGCGCTGACGTCGATGTCGCCTGCGCCGGTCACGCGCGCAGGAACGGGCCGGCCTTGCGTTCGAGCAGCGCGACGAGTTCGGGCTGCATGAACGCGTAACGGTCGGGGATATCGAGGCAGACGACTTTCTTGCGCTTTAGCCGGGCGCCGAATTGCGCCGACAGCCTCGCCTTGTGCGCGCGCTCCATCACGAAGACGATGTCGGCCCAATCGAGCTGCTCGGCGGACAGGCGCGTATCCGCATCGGGCGCGAGGCCCGCGGAGTCGGTCTCGACATCCGGCCACGCGGCGAATACCGCTTCGGCCGTCGGGCTGCGCAGCCGGTTGCGGCTACAGATGAACAGTGCCCGTGTCATGCCGCTTCGCGGCCTGCCGGCCCGCTCACCCATCACCCTTGCGGAATCGTGCCGGGCCGCACGTACGC
Organism: Burkholderia sp. DN3021; assembly: GCF_049805555.1. Lineage (NCBI taxonomy): Bacteria > Pseudomonadati > Pseudomonadota > Betaproteobacteria > Burkholderiales > Burkholderiaceae > Burkholderia > Burkholderia sp. DN3021. The sequence goes on from NZ_JBNCAB010000084.1 coordinate 2,708, forward strand.
GAGCATGTGCGGCACGTAGTCGACCTTGCCGAGTTCGACGCCGTGATGGCGCAGGATCGCGTACGCGGCGATCGCGTGGAAGTAGAACTGCGGCAGCGCCCAGTCGCGCGCGTACTGTTCGCCCGTCATGTCGAATGCGATCCCGTTCGGCATTTCGAGCGCGATCGGGAGCGCGGCGCCGCCATCGAGCGCATCCGGCGCGAGTTCGCCGAGAAATGCGAGCGTGCCCGCGATGATCGCCTGCGCGTCGCTCAGCGAGCCGGGCTGCGCATCCGCATTCCATCCGGCTTCGCGCAATGCCAGCAGCGCGGCCGGCAGCGGCTCGCCGCGCAGCCGGTAGACCGGCTCCATCGCCTGGAAGCATGAGAAGCGCACCTGTGCGGCGAGCGGATACATGTCGGCCGCCAGCTTCAGCGTCATCGCCGCATCGGGCTCGTCGCCCGCGGCCTGCCGGTGTGCGGCAGCCTTGTCGAGCCACGCGGACTGCGCACGCAGCATCTGGGTAAACGTCGGAACGAGAAGTTGGGTCGGCGACACGTGCGAGCTCCTGTGTAGTGGTTTGCGCCACGATATCAGCGTCGGCGCAAACCTGCATTCCGACCCGAGCTGCGCACACGATCCGATGCGAATTCGACGCATTGCCGCATGGCGCGTGCGAGCGTTTCCGTACGCGGGATGATCAATGGTGGAGCACGCCGAAACGCGGCGTCACGGCTTGCCGTATCGCGCCAGGAACCGGTCGAGCTGCGATGCAAACGTCTTGCCGTCGCGCGCGCTGAACGGCGCCGGCCCGCCCGTGTCGATGCCCGTGCTGCGCAACTGATCCATCATCGCGCGCGTCGACAGGCGTTCCTCGATGTTCTCGCGGCTGAACCAGTTGCCGCGCGGGTCGAGCGCATGCGCGCCCTTGTCGAGCACGGCGGCGGCCAGCGGGATGTCGGCGGTGATCACGAGGTCGCCGGCCTCGGCCAGCTCGACGATACGCGCGTCAGCCACGTCGAAGCCGGCCGGCACCTGCACCGCCTTGATGAACGGCGACGGCGGCGTACGCAGAAACTGGTTCGCGACCAGCGTCACGCGGATTTCGGCACGACGCGCGGCGCGAAACAGCATGTCCTTGATGACGGCGGGACACGCGTCGGCATCGACCAGTACTTGCATGGCGGGTTTTCCAATGGGCTGAAGCAGAAGCGGCGATGATAGCGCACCACCGGCCGCGGCCCTGGGCCGACACGCCGCCCGCTCAGCCCGATCAGCCCGCGAGGCCCATGCAAAGCGCATCGGCCATCACCCACTGCGCGCCCCACGCATCGGCCAGCCGTGCACCCTGCCCGACCCGCACGGCCGCGTCGTCGAAGTCGACGAACACGACGTGATCGGCCGCCTCGGGTTTCGCCGGCGCTTCGCGCGTGCGGCCGTCGGACAGCACCCACAGCCAGCGCTGCTTGCCGGGCTCGCGCCGCGCTTCGCGCGCGAGCAACTGCGCGGCGGCCGCGATGCCGTCCGCGAGCGGCGTGCCGCCGCCGCCGTCGACCGGTTCGAGCCAGCGCGCGTTCCACCAGCGCGGCACGGCCGGGCCGAAGCGCCGCGCGGCGCCGTTGCCGCCGAAGCAGATCAGCGCGGTTTCGACGCGGTCGCGCGCGGCGCGATCGAAATACGCGACGATCAGCCCCTTCGCCAGCGCGAGCCGGTCGTGCGACAGCATCGACGCCGAACAGTCGAGCACGAAGCAATGCAGCGCGTGCGGCGTGCCGGCCCGTTTCCGGAAGCGCAGATGGCCGAGGTGGAGCGAATCGCCGCGTTTCGCGGCGAGCGTCGCCGGCCACGCAACGGCCGTACCGGCGCGCGCGGTGCCCGGCACGCGCGCGGCTGCGCCTGATTGCCATCGAGGACCGCGAACGGCATTCGCGGCGGCGCCTGCTCGATGGCTCAGCGTTTTTTTAGCGGCAGCGGCACGACGCTTTTCACGTCGCGCAGCCCGGCGGGTTCGGGCGGCAGGTAGCCCCAGTCGCCCTGCGTTGCGGCGGTGTCGTTCTTCGTCGCTCCCGGTTGGTTCTCCGGCTGCTGGCGCGCATCCGGCGGCGAGCGATCGTCACGTTCATCACGTTCGCGGTCCGGCTGCGACGCGCCGGAAGATGGCGGCGCACCCGCATGGCGCCGGTGCCGCAGCACCGCTTCGGCCACACGCTCCACATGCGACACCGTCACCGCATCGGCCCGTTCCAGCGCGGCGAGTGCGCGCGCGGCGCGCAGCATCACGAGATCGGCGCGCAGCCCGTCGACGGCCGCGTCGATGCACAGCGCGCTGACGCGCGCATGCACCGCGTCGTCGAAATCGAGCATCGCCAGCCGCGCTCGCGCCGCATGAATCCGGTCGCCAAGTTCGCGCTGCGCGGTTGCATGACGGGCGCGGAACGCATCCGGATCGAGATCGAATGCAAGCCGCGCCTTCACGATCCGCTCGCGCTGCGCGGCATCGAAGCAATTTTCCAGTTCGACCATCAGCCCGAAGCGGTCGAGCAACTGCGGACGCAGTTCGCCTTCCTCGGGATTCATCGTGCCGACCAGCACGAAGCGCGCGTCGTGCGCATGCGATACGCCATCGCGCTCGACGATGTTCACGCCGCTCGCGGCGACGTCGAGCAGCGTATCGACGAGCCCGTCGGCGAGCAGGTTCACTTCGTCGACATACAGCACGCCGAGATGCGCGCGCGCCAGCAGGCCAGGCCGGAAGCGCACGCCGTTTTCAGCCAGCGCATGCGCGAGATCGAGCGTGCCCGTCACCTGTTCGTCGCTCGCCGACAGCGGCAGCGTGACGAACTGCCCTTCGGGCAGAAGCTCCGCGAGGCCGCGCGCGGCGGTCGATTTCGCGGTGCCGCGCGGCCCGCTCATCAGCACGCCGCCGAGCGACGGGTCGATCGCGGCGAGCAGCAGCGCCTGCTGCAACACGTCCTGCGCGACGAGCGCCGCAAACGGAAAGACCGCGCGCGCGCGGTGCAGCGTCGGATCGGTCATCGCCGTCCTCCTTCCTGGAGTTGTTCGCTTTCGAGCCAGACCGCTTCGATCCGCTCGCGATAATCGCCCGGCTGCTGCCACAGGCCACGCTGCATCGCCTCGACGAAGCGTTCGCAGATGCCGTGCAGCGCCTTCGGGTTGTGCCGTTCGAGGAACGCGCGCGTGTCGTCGTCGAACAGGTACGCGTCGGCGACGAGTGCGTACTGGTGGTCGGACAGCACGCGCGCGGTCGCATCATAGCCGTACAGGTAGTCGACGGTCGCGGCCAGCTCGGCCGCGCCCTTGTAGCCGTGGCGCTTCACGCCGTCGAGCCATTTCGGGTTGACGACGCGCGAGCGGATCACGCGCGCGATCTCCTCGCGCAGCGTGCGCATCTTCGGCGCGACCGGGTTCGCATGGTCGCCGTGGTAAATGCTCGGCTGCTGCCCGGACAAGTGCCGCACGGCCGCCGTCATCCCGCCCTGGAACTGGTAGTAGTCGTTCGAATCGAGGATGTCGTGCTCGCGGCTGTCCTGGTTCTGCACGACGACGTCGATCGTCGCCAGCCGCTCGCCGAACACGTCGGGCGCAGCGTCGCCCGCGCTGTTCTGCGCGTACGCATGGCCGCCCCATTGGCGGTACGCATCGGCGAGATCGGCGTCGGTCTGCCAGCGGCGCTGGTCGATCAGGTCCTGCAGGCCCGCGCCGTAGCTGCCCGGCCGCGCGCCGAACACGCGCCAGCCGGCGCGGCGCCGCGCTTCGTCGGGCGGCACGCCCTGCGCGATCCATTTCGCGCGTTCGCGCTCGATGCGCGCGCGGACCGGGTTCAGCTCCTCGGGCTCGTCGAGCGCGGCGACGGCCTGCACGGCCGCGTCGAACAGGTGCATCAGGTTCGGGAACGCGTCGCGGAAGAAGCCCGACACGCGCAGCGTTACGTCGATGCGCGGCCGGTCGAAAATCTCGATCGGCAGGATCTCGAAATCGGTCACGCGATGGCTGCCGTGCGCCCATTTCGGCCGCACGCCGAGCAGCGCGAACGCCTGCGCGATGTCGTCGCCGCCCGTGCGCATCGTCGCCGTGCCCCACACGGACAGGCCGATCGCGCGCGGATAGTCGCCGTGATCCTGCAGATGCCGCTCGATCAGTTGCTGCGCGGATTTCAGGCCGAGCGACCACGCGGCCTGCGTCGGCACCGCACGTGTGTCGACCGAGTAGAAGTTGCGGCCGGTCGGCAGCACGTCGGGGCGGCCGCGCGACGGCGAGCCGCTCGGCCCCGGCGGCACGAAGCGGCCGTCGAGCCCGCGCAGCAACTGGCGCATTTCCTCGCCGCCGCATGCGTCGAGCGCAGGCATCAGCGTCGCGCGAACGCGATCGATCACCGCGAGCGTATGCGGCCATTCGCCGGGCGGCGTCGCGTCGGTGCCGGGGTTGCCCCCGGTGGCCGCGCACAGCCCGTCCAGCCATTGCTGCGCGAGCCGTTCGAGCCGCTCGCGCGTATCGCCCGCATGACGCCACGGCGACGCATCGAGCGCCTGCAGGATCGCCGGCCGCGGGCCGGCCCATGGCGCGGCCCAGTCGGCCGACAGCGGATCGAAATCGTCGCCGAGCATCAGGTCGCGTGCGAGCGCGCCGATCAGCCCGGCGCGCTCGCCCTTGCCGTCGCCAACTGGAAAACGCGCAAGCGCGAGCAGCGTGTCGCGTCGCTGGCGATCGGCCGGCGACACGCCGAACACGTGCAGCCCGTCGCGAATCTGCGCTTCCTTCAATTCGCACAGCCACGCGTCGACGCGCGTCAGCAGCGCATCCTCGTCGCCCGCATCGCGCGGCGGCGATACGCTCAGTTCGTCGTGCAGCCGGTGCTCGGCGATCGTCGCGAGAATCGTCTTCCTCAGCAGCTTCGCGCGCCGCGCATCGACCATCAGCGCTTCGTAGTATTCGTCGACCTGCCGCTCGAGATCCTGCAGCGGGCCGTAATTTTCCGCGCGCGTGAGCGGCGGCATCAGGTGATCGACGATCACGGCCTGCGCGCGCCGCTTCGCCTGGCTGCCCTCGCCCGGATCGTTGACGATGAACGGATACAGGTGCGGCAGCGGCCCGAGCGTCAGGTCGGGCCAGCATGCGTCGGACAGCGCGACGCTCTTGCCCGGCAGCCATTCGAGATTGCCGTGCTTGCCGAGATGGATGACCGCGTCGATGCGATACGCATCGCGCAGCCAGAAATAGAACGCGAGATACGCATGCGGCGGCACGAGATCCGCGTCGTGGTAGCTCGCGTAGTCGTTCTCGCCGCGCGAGCGCGACGGCTGGATGCCGACGAACACGTTGCCCGCGCGCCAGCCCGCGATCGTGAAACGCCCGTGGCGCAGCGTCGGGTCGGCTTCGGGCGGGCCCCAGCGCTCATTCAGCGCATCGCGCACGTCCGCCGGCAGCCGCGCGAAATGCGCGACGTAGTCGGCCAGCGCGAAACTCTGGAACGCCGGGCGCAGCGCATGCACGGCCGCGTCGTTGGTCACGCCTTCGGTGAGCCGTGCGATCAGCGCGTCGCCGTCGGGCGGCAGGTCGGCCAGCGCGTAGCCCGCGTCGCGCAGCGCCGCGAGCACGCGCAGCGCGGACGCCGGCGTGTCGAGCCCGACGCCGTTGCCGATCCGCCCTTCGCTTTGCGGATAGTTCGCGAGGATCAGCGCGATGCGCTTGCTCGCGTTGTCGAGCGTGCGCAGCCGGCACCAGCCGCGCGCGAGCGCCGCGACGAACGCGATCCGCTCCGCATCCGGCTGGTAGCGCACGACGTCGACCTCGGTGTGCGGGCAGCGATACGCGAGCCCCTTGAAGCTCACCGCGCGCGTGACGATGCGCCCGTCGACCTCGGGCAGCGCGATATGCATCGCGATATCGCGCGCATGCAAGCCCTGGTTGTCGGCCACCCACGCGTCGCGATTGCCGCCGGACAGGATCACCTGCAGCACCGGCGCGTCGCCGGCGAGCACGTCCGGTTCGGCGGCATCGATCGCGCCGGCCGCGAACGCGGTCGTGTTCAGCACGAGCGCGACGCCGTGCGTGTCGCAGAGCTGCGTGATGACCTCGCGGCTAACCGCGTCCTTCAGCGACGTCACCGCGATCGGCAGCGGATTCAGCCCTTCCCGAACGAGCGCGTCGGCCAGCGCTTCGAACACGGCCGTGTTCGCGGCCTGCCAGTGCGCGCGATAGAACAGGATCGCGACGACCGGTGCGCCGGGCGTCCAGCGCGGCCGCCAGTCGTCGACGCTCGCGCGGTCGCGCGCCGGGTGATACAGCGCGGCCGCCGGCAGCGGGCGCGGCAGCTCGGGTTCGTCGCCGAAGCCCAGCGTATGGAAGGCGATGCTGCGCAACAGCGCTTCGGCGTTGTGCACGCCGCCTTCGCGCAGGTAGCGCCACCACAGCCGGCACAGGTCGGGCGCGACCGTGCTCTTCGCGACGAGGTTCGGGTCTTCCTGCAGGTCGCCCGAAAACATCGCGAGCTGCTGGGCGCGCTTCGACGCAAGCGACACGGCCTGTTCGATCCCGTACGGCCAGTACGCTTCGCCGCCGAGATGATCGATCACGACCGTCTTCGCGTGGCGCAGCACGTCGTCGACATAGAAGTCGACGGACGCCGGCTGCCGCAGGAACGTGACGTTCGCGAGCCGCACGCTCGGGAAGCCGGCCGGCAGTTGCGGCACGACGCTCGCGAGCAGCGACAGCGTCGTGTCGGCCGAGCTCAGGATCACGATGTCGGCCGGCTGCTGGTCGATCCGGACGACGCCCTGCGTATCGTCGACGAAGCCGCCCGGCGTGGTGCGCAGCAGATGCATCGTGCGTTACGCCTGTTGCGGCTCAGCCGCGCACGCGGCGTCGAACGCGCGTTGCAGCGCGGCCGCGTCGAGATCCTCGCCGATCAGCACGAACCGGCTCGCGCGCGTTTCGCCGTCCTGCCAGCGACGGTCGAAGTAGCTGTCGAAGCGGCGGCCGACGCCCTGGATCACGAGTCGCATCGGCGCGCCGGGCAGCGCGGCGAAGCCTTTCGCGCGATAGATCGTGTGCGTCTCGACGACACGCTGCAGCGCCGCGATCGTCGCTTCGCGCGTGCCTGCGTCGCCCGATACGACCACCGAGTCGAAGTCGTCGTGATGGTGATCGTGATCGCCGTCGTCGGCCGAGCCGTGATGGTCGTGGCGCAGGTGGATCGTTTCCTCCGACGCCGATTCGAGCCCGAGCAGCATCGCGAGGTCAAGCTCGCCGCGCGTCGCGCGCACGATCTTCACCTGCGGCGGGATCTCGTCGCGGATCGCGGTTTCGATCTGCGCGAACTGCGCGTCGCCGACGAGATCGGCCTTGTTCACGATCACGAGATCGGCGGACGATAGTTGATCGGCGAACAGCTCGTGCAGCGGCGATTCGTGGTCGAGGTTCGGGTCCGCACGGCGCTGCGCGTCGACGGCCTGCGGGTTTTCCGCGAACTGGCCGCTCGCGGCGGCCGGCCCGTCGACGACGGTCACGACCGCATCGACCGTGAAGCTGTTGCGGATCGTCGGCCAGTTGAACGCCTGCACGAGCGGCTTCGGCAGCGCGAGTCCCGACGTCTCGATCAGCACGTGGTCGATGTCCGCGCGGCGCTCGACGAGCGCTTCCATCACCGGATAGAACTCTTCCTGCACGGTGCAGCACAGGCAGCCGTTCGCGAGTTCGTAAAGCTGGCCCGACGCTTCGTCCTGCGCGCCCTCCGCATCGTCGCAGCCGATGCCGCAGCCCTTGAGGATTTCGCCGTCGATGCCGAGCTCGCCGAACTCGTTGACGATCACCGCGATGCGGCGGCCTTCGGCGTGCTGCAGGATGTGGCGCATCAGCGTGGTCTTGCCGCTGCCGAGAAAGCCCGTGACGATCGTGACGGGCAGCTTGCGTAGGGTCATGGAATATCCAGGGTCGTAAGGGGAGTCAGGCCGAGATCGTCACGTCGATCTCGTCGTAGCGCTTTAACCGGTAGATCAGGGCCGACACGAGCCAGCATGCGAGGAACAGGCCGATCACGACGTAGCCGAGCATGCCGAAGTGCGACGCCACCATCGACGCGAAGTCCCACACGGGGCCCTGCAGCGACAGCTTGTCCGCGAGCAGCGCGAGCACCTCGATGCCGCCGATCAGCGCGGCGACCAGCACCGACACGAAGGTGATCGTCATGTTGTAGTAGATCTTGCGGATCGGCCGCACGTACGCCCAGCGATACGCGCCCATCATCAGGATGCCGTCGGTCGTGTCGACCAGCGTCATGCCGGCGGTAAACAGCATCGGCAGCGCCATCACGGACCAGAACGACAAACCGCCCTGCACCTGCGCCGCCGAGATGCCGAACAGCGCGATCTCGGTCGCCGTATCGAAGCCGAAGCCGAACAGGAACCCGACCGGATACAGGTGCCAGCTGCGCGACACGAGCCGGAACAGCGGACGGAACAGACGCGCGAGCACGCCGCGCTGGTTCAGCAGCAGGTCGAGATCGGCGTCGACGATCGGATCGCCGCGCCGTGCGGCGCGAAACGTCCGGTAGACGGAAATCAGGATCAGCAGGTTCGCGATCGCGAGCACCAGCAGGAAGAACGCCGACACGCTCGTGCTGATCACGCCGCCCCACGCCTTCATGCTCTCGAAGCGCGCGAGCGACGCGGCCGTGAGCGCGACCACGACCGACATCACGATCACGACCGTCGAGTGGCCGAGCGAGAAGAACAGGCCCGCGCCGAGCGGGCTGCGGCCCTCCTGCATCAGCTTGCGCGTGACGTTGTCGATGGCCGCGATGTGGTCGGCGTCGACCGCATGGCGCAGCCCGAACACGTACGCGAGCAGCGCGGTGCCGAGCAGCACGGGCTGGCCGTGGAAGGCGGCGAACGCCCAGATCCACGCGCCTGCGTTGAAGGCGATCAGCAGCGCGTAGATCGCGACGATCTTGCCGCGCAGCCCGGACGGACTGTCGTTGAACAGGCGAAACAGCGAATCGAGCATGACGCTCCTTTGCGAACGGTCGACATGAAGAATGCCAACACGGCCGTCGCTGCGCGGCCCCACGCGGTCCGGCCCGTCATCGGGCCGGATCATGCGCGCTCGCGCGGGCGGCCGGACGACGGGAATCGGGAAACGCTCGGGTGTCGGGCACGCTGCGGCCGTGGACGATGCGCCGCCTCCCCGCGGCGCTGAACCCCAACGTTTAGGCCGGTATCCGGGCTGACGAACACGCCGCTTCGCCTTCCCGGATGCGCAGGGCATCCAGTGGCGGTCGTCCGCATGCACGCGGCATGCGGCGAAGCGGCGCTGCATCGCGGCGGGCACGATGCGTTCGCTTACCGTTGCGGGGGCAGCACAGGTTGGCTCGACTGCGACGCAGGCAGGCTCCCTGTTTCCCGTTTAACTGCGCACGCCGGAGGGCGCGCGCGAGCACCAAAACGCGTGCGAGTGTAGGCGTCGGGGGCGGGAGCGTCAAGGCGGCGCGGCCCACCGAACGGCGGCTTGCATGGCCGCCGCGCCATGCCGGAGGCCGCTTCCGGCATCGGCGAAGCGGGTTCGCGCGGGCGGATCGCTGTGCTATCGTAGCGCCGCGTTCGGTGCTCGCATGCGCATTCCGCGCATGCAGTTAAACGGGAAACAGGAGGCGGAGGTCCGCCCGGCCTGTGCTGTCCCCGCAACGGTACGCCGCCCGCGCGACGCGCTTCCCCGCGCACGCGCCCATGCCGCCCACGATGCCACTGCCCTTCAGCCGGGCGGGAAGGCCGCGGCCTGGCAAGCGGCCAGCCCGGATACCGGCCGACGCAAGGGGCGAGCCCGACGCTCGCCGAACGCCCGATCCGCGGGGGACGGATGGGGTGCGCATTCCGCCCGCGTTCGCGCGGGCTTCGCCCGATCCGTCATGCATTGCCTGTCCGCCGGCCGCCGATGTGCCGCCCGCCGTCCCCTTTCCACTGTTTCGACACGGTGCGCGCCGTGCCGCGCGCGATGAGCCGCGCCTGGCTCATCGGCGCCGGCCCCGGCGATGCCGACCTGCTGACGCTCAAGGCCGTGCGCGCGATCGGCGCGGCGGACGTGCTGCTCGTCGACGATCTCGTGAACCCCGACGTGCTGCGCCATGCGCGCGCCGACGCGCACATCGAGCATGTCGGCAAGCGCGGCGGCCATGCGTCGACGCCGCAGGAAGCGATCGTCGCCGCGATGCTCGCGCACCTGCGCGCGGGCCGCAGCGTCGCGCGGCTCAAGGGCGGCGATCCGTTCGTGTTCGGCCGCGGCGGCGAGGAACTGGCCGCGCTCGGTGCGGCCGGTTTTCCGGTCGAGGTCGTGAACGGCATCACCGCAGGCATCGCCGCACCGGCCGCGCTCGGCATTCCGGTCACGCAGCGCGGCGACGCGCAGGGCGTGATCTTCGTCACGGGCCACGGCGCGGGCGCCGACGAGCCCGACTGGCGCGCGCTTGCGGCCACGCGCATGACGATCGTGATCTACATGGGCATCCGCCGGCTCGACACGATCGCGGCGGCGCTGCGCGACGGCGGCCTGCCGGGCGATACGCCGTGCGCGGCGATCGAGAATGCGACGCGCCCCGAACAGCGGCACGTGCTCGCGACGCTCGACACCGTCGTCGAACGCGTCGGCGCGACCGGCATCGGTTCGCCGGCGATCGTCGTGATCGGCCGCGTCGCGGCGCTTGCCGACGATCCGTCGGTACGTGCGGCGCTCGGCGGCGGCGCATGATGCGCGTCGCGCTCGGCGTCGGGTTCCGCGCGGGCGTGACGGCCGCGCAACTCGATGCCGCGATCCGCGCGGCGCTGGCGCTCTACCCGGCCGCCGAACCGGCGCTCGTCGCGACGCTCGCCGACAAGGCGCGTGCCCGCGCGCTGCGCACGCTGTGCGCGCGACGCGGCTGGCCGCTCGTCGCGTTCGACGCGGCGCAACTCGCGAGCCGTCCCGAACTGGCCGCGAGCGGCCCGTCGGACGCCGCGCTCGCACGCTTCGGCGTCGCGGGCGTGGCCGAGCCGTGCGCGCAGCTCGCGGCGCCGCACGGCCGGCTGCTGGGCCCCAAATCCATCCGGAACGGCGTGACGGTCGCACTCGCCGGCCCGCTCTGAACCCTTTGTTTCGCTTTCGACAGGACGATTCCCGATGAAGACCGATTCCGAATCCCATCAGCGGATGGCCGAGCGCCGCCGTGCCGGCCACGAGAAGAAGCAGGCCGCCGCCACCCATGAAAAAGGCCTGCTGATCGTTCACACCGGCAACGGCAAGGGCAAGAGCACCGCTGCGTTCGGCATGGCCGTGCGCGTGCTCGGCCACGGCATGCGGCTCGGCGTCGTGCAGTTCATCAAGGGCGCGCTGCACACGTCCGAGCGCGATTTCCTCGGCGCGGTCGCGGAATGCGACTTCGTGACGATGGGCGACGGCTATACGTGGAACACGCAGAATCGCGACGCCGACATCGCGACCGCGCGCAAGGGCTGGGACGAGGCGCGCCGGATGATCGAAAGCGGCGACTACCGGATGGTGATCCTCGACGAGCTGAACACCGTGCTGAAGTACGAATACCTGCCGCTCGACGAAGTGCTCGCGACGCTCGTCGCGCGTCCGGAGTCGGTGCATGTCGTCGTCACCGGGCGGCACGCGCCCGACGCGCTGATCGACGCGGCCGATCTCGTCACCGAAATGCGGCTCGTCAAGCATCCGTACAAGGAGCAAGGCGTGAAGGCGCAGCGCGGCGTGGAGTTCTGAGCGTGCCCGCCTGCCCCGCACTGTTCGTCAGCGCGCCCGCGTCCGGCCAGGGCAAGACGTCGGTGACGGCCGGCCTCGCGCGGCTGCACCGCCGGCTCGGCCGCCGCGTGCGCGTGTTCAAGACCGGGCCCGATTTTCTCGATCCGATGCTGCTCGAGCGCGCGAGCGGCGCGCCCGTACATGCGCTCGACCTCGGGATGGTCGGCGAGGCCGGCTGCCGCGCGCTGCTGGCCGATGCCGCGCGCGATGCGGACCTGATCCTGATCGAGGGCGTGATGGGGCTGTTCGACGGCACGCCGAGCAGTGCCGATCTCGCGGCCGCGTTCGGCGTGCCGGTGGTCGCGGTGATTTCCGCGAAGGCGATGGCGCAGACCTTCGCCGCGATCGCATTCGGGCTCGCGCGGTTCCGGCCGGGGCTGCCGTTTCACGGCGTGCTGGCGAACCGCGTCGGCTCGGCCCGGCATGCGGAATTGCTGCAACAGGCGCTGCCCGGCGACCTGCGCTGGCTCGGCCACGTGCCGGCCGATGCAGGCATCGCGTTGCCGGAGCGACATCTCGGCCTGCACCAGCCGGCCGACATCGACGACCTCGAGGCGCGGCTCGAACGCGCGGCCGACGTGATCGCGCAAACTTCGCTCGCCGAATTGCCGCCTGCCGTCGCGTTCGCGGAACCGGACGTCGCGGCGCCGCTGCCGCGTGCGCTCGCCGGCAAACGGATCGCGGTTGCGCGCGATGCGGCGTTCTCGTTCATCTACCCGGCGAATCTCGCGTTGCTCGATGCGCTCGGTGCGCAGCTGCGGTTCTTCTCGCCGCTCGCCGACGAACCGGTGCCGGACGATTGCGACGCGCTGTTTCTGCCGGGCGGCTATCCGGAACTGCATGCGGCGACGCTCGCGGCGAATGCCGGAACCGCGCGGACGCTTCGCGCGCATGCGGCTGCAGGCAGGCCGATCATCGCGGAATGCGGCGGGATGGTGTATCTGTGTGAATCGCTGACCGACGTGGACGGCGCAACGACGCCGATGCTCGGCCTGCTGCCGGGCCAGGCGACGATGCAGCGCCGGTTCGCGGCGCTCGGCATGCAGCAGCTCGATACGCGCACCGGGCCGATACGCGGCCATACGTTCCACTATTCGCGGCTCGCGACGCCGCTGGAACCGGTCGCGAACGCGGTGCGCCCCGACGGCGCGCCGGGCAGCGGCGAAGCCGTCTATCGCCGCGGCGCGATCGTCGCGACGTACATGCATATGTACTGGCCGTCGAATCCGGATGCTGTCGTGGCGTTGTTCAGCGGGGAAGCGTTCTAGACTGCTCGATGCCGCGCTCGGATCGAGACGGCATCAGTCATGCCGGGATTGCGGGCCACTTCGCAACGATCGCGCCGCTCGACGTGCTCGGCTACAAATGTCGTTCGATATCCATTCGCTGATGCAGGACCCGAATCACGTCGATCGTGTCATCCGTTTCGCGATAGAACACGACGTGAGAACCTACTGCGTACCGGAAATATCCATTCCGAACAATGCAAGTCCGGCCAGCCTTTTTGCCGCGCGCCAGCGCTTCCATCGTCCCGACCAGATCGCGGTGGTAGTAGTCTGCCTGCTCGAGCGACCAATGCTCGACGGTATAACGCCAAATGTCTTCGAGATCGAGTTCGGCCAGCGGTGTCAGCCGAAGCTGTCTGCCTTTAACCGCCATGCGTGGCCCGCATGCGGACCAGGAAGGCCTCGCTGTCGAATGGCTGTGGCTCTCCTGATGCCTCGCCGGCCTTCAACGCTTCTTGCAACGCACGCATTTGTGTTTCGTGTGACTCGAGGAGCCGCAAACCGGCTCGCACGACGTCGCTTGCGGAACCGTATCGCCCCGATTGGACTTGAGCGTCGACGAATTCGGCAAAGTGGTCGCCCAGGGAAACGGATGTGTTTCGCGACATGAGTCACCTCCTTTTCAATGCGATCATCATATACCAAAGTTTGGTACATTTTCGCGTTGGACCACAGTGGCGACCTTGCCGATGTCCGACCCCGTGCCGCATGTGTTGCTTCCTTCGTCAGGTCAGGGTTTTTCCCGGCCCGGCGCTTCCGAACGCGAAGTCCGGATCACGGTGCCGTCGGGCGAGAAGTGCGCATTGAACATCGCATCGCCCGATACGCCGCCCTCGGCCCAGTGCCAGCTCCACACCTCTTCATGGCTCAATGCGTATTGCGCGACCTCGGTCGGCTTGCCGAGCAGTTGACGCACGTCGTCCTTCGACATCCCGGGCACGACCTTCGCGATGTTCGCCGCCGTCAGCGCCTGCGTGATCGACACGAGCCGGCCGTCGGGCCCGAAATCGAGCATGTAGGTGCTCGTGCCGTACGGGCCGCGCGGATACTCGAACCGCTGCGAGCCGTCGTCACCCTGCCTGACCACCTCGGGCTTGCCGGCCTGACGGAGCACGTCCTCGGTCGTCGAGACGCCCGGCTGCAGGTTGCCGAACGCCATCGGATCGGGCTTGATCGCATTGACCGCATCGGCCACCTTCTGGTCGTCGCACCCGGCCGCCAGAACGCCGACCGCACAGGCCGTCAGCACGGCCAGAAGCTGTTTTCGCATTTCGTCCACACCTGTATTCATCGAGCCGATCCGGCGTCGCGCGCAGCGTAGCACGCGGCCTGTCGCGCCGATGTCAAGGAGCGTCAAATCAACGTGCAGAAGCGCTTTCCAGTGGAACATGAGCCTGGGCGAGGGTCTGCGCTGGCTCTTGTGTGGCGTCTTTGGCGCGTTTCCAATGCAAATGAGCCCGTTGTTGGCCCGACACGCACGGGTTGACCGACGCTGGAGCACCGGGGTGGATGATCATTTACCGGATGATCATCAATTTGAACGAATCGCAAATCCGTGCCCTGGACCAGGTGCGCGCCGTCCTCGACGGCACACAGACGCTCGACTTCGCACCCGCCGCGTGCCCTCACGAACGTCGCGAATGGGTCGCCTCTGTTCTGCGGCGCTTTCGCTACGACCAGCTCAAGCGACCTCACCGGGGGCTCGTGCTGCGCTATCTGCGACGCTTTAGCGGCTTCAGCCGAGCCCACATGACACGGCTGGTACAACGCTGGGTGCAAGGGCAAAGGCTCGCATGGCTAAAGGGCACGCCCGCGAATGCCTTCGCCCGCCGCTACACCGATGAGGACATCTTCACGCTCGCCCAGACCGAGCGCGAGTACGGCAGGCTTTCCGGCCCGGCGATGGTCGTCGTGCTGCGTCGCATGTATCAGGTCTACCACGATGAGCTTTACGTGCGCCTGCAGCACCTTTCAGCCTCTCATCTGTACAACCTGCGACGTTCGCAGGCTTATCGTCTGCATCACACGGTCTACACGAAGACTCAGGCCAATCCCAGAGGCGCGGCAATCGCCGTGCGCCGGGCTCCCGCGCCAGAGAACCGCCCCGGCTTCATCCGCATCGACAGCGTTCATCAGGGCAACATCGACGAACAGCGCGGCGTGTATCACATCAACGCCGTCGACTGCGTAACCCAGTGGGAAGTCGTCGCGACCGTGCCATCGCTGGAGCGGGAACACATGCTGCCGGTACTGCGCGACATGATTGACCAGTTTCCATTCCGTATTCTTGGCTTTCACAGCGATGGCGGTTCGGAGTACATCAATCACGAGGTCGCGAAGATGCTCAAGGAACAACTCATCGAGTTCACCCGCTCACGTCCACGGCGCTGTAACGACAACGCCCTGGCCGAATCCAAGAACGGCAATGTCGTGCGCACGCAATTCGGCTACGCGCATATACCGGCCGAGTGGGCGAAGCAGTTCAACGCCTTTTGCGTAGATCTGCTTAATCCGTTTTTGAACATGCACCGACCCTGTCTTTTCGGCACCGAAGTCCCCGATCCCAAGAGGCCGGGCCGCACGCGACGCGTTCACCGAGCCGAAGATGTGATGACGCCGCTTGAGAAGCTAGCCAGCCTGCCCGACGTGGATGATTTCCTGCGCAAGGACATCACGATCGATCAACTGAAGCAGCACGCGCGCAGCCACACGGATGTCGAAGCCGCCCGCCAGGTTCGCCAGGCGCGGGAACGTCTGATGGGCAAGGTCGCCGACCAAACCCGGCCTCGGTACCCCGATGTATGGAGCCTGGCTCGGGCACGCCGCGCATAGCCCGCAGGATGCGAGCCGCTATGGGCTATGCCCGTCACAGCTTCCCCTCGCAACCGAGACTCCCCATACCCTAAAATGCAGTTCCCTTTAACGACCATCCAGCCCCAAGTACTCCGCTCCCTCCAGGCTCCTTTCGGTTTTGGAAAGTACTGCAGCCCGCGCGCGTCCGATTTCGCGGACGCGGCCGCGCTTGCGCATACCGTGCGGTGACCATCGCGTCGCCACGCCGCTGCGTCAAACCAGGAACGCCTCGGCCAGCTTGACCCAGTACGACGCGCCCGTCGGCAACGCAGCATCGTTGAAGTCGTAACCGGGGTTGTGCACCATGCAGCCGCCCTCCCCGTCGCCGTTGCCGATTATCAGGTAACAGCCCGGCCGCTTCTCGAGCAGGAACGCGAAATCCTCGCTGCCGGTAAGCGGCACCATCCCGTCGATCAGGTTCGCATCGCCCATCCACTCGTGCGCGACGTTGCGCGCGAACGCGGTCATCTCCGCGTCGTTGACGAGCACCGGGTAGCGGCGCTGATAGTCGATCGTCGCGGTCGCGTCGAACACGGCCGCCTGCGCATGCACGACTTCCTTGATGCGCGTCTCGAGCAGGTCGCGCACCTCCGGTTTCAGCGCGCGCACCGACAGGCGCATCTGCGCGCGATCGGGGATCACGTTCGGCGCGTCGCCCGCATGGATCGCGCCGACCGTGACGATCGCCATGTCGAGCGGCGACACGTTGCGCGACACGATCGTCTGCAACGCCAGCACGATCTGCGCGCACACGACGACGGGATCGATCGCCTTGTGCGGCACCGCGCCGTGGCCGCCGCGGCCCTGCACGTCGATGACCACGGTATCCGACGACGCCATGAACGGCCCCGGCAGAAAACCGAACTTGCCCGTCGGGAAGCCCGGCATGTTGTGCATCGCGAAGATCGCGTCGCACGGGAACAGCTCGAACAAGCCTTCGTCGAGCATCTTCTTCGCGCCGCCGAGCCCTTCCTCGGCCGGCTGGAAAATCAGGTTCAGCGTGCCGGAGAAGCGGCGCTCCCGGGCGAGATGCTTCGCGGCGGCGAGCAGCATCGCCGTGTGGCCGTCGTGGCCGCACGCGTGCATCTTGCCGGCGATCGTGCTCTGGTACGGCAGGCCCGTCGCCTCGTGGATCGGCAGCGCGTCCATGTCGGCGCGCAGGCCGAGGCGCCGCATGCCGTTGCCTGCCTTCAACTGCGCGACGACACCCGTGCCGCCGAGCCCGCGATGCACCGTGTAGCCCCACGACTGCAGTTGCTCCGCGACGAGGTCGCTCGTCGCGAATTCCTCGAAGCCCAGTTCGGGATGAGCATGGATGCGGTGCCGGATCTCGATCATTTCGTCGGCAAGGCCTGCGGGAATCACGCTGTGCGTCACGGTGTCGTCTCCTGTGTCCGGTGGGGAATGTGCAGCCAAGGATATTCGGTTCACCGGCAACCGGGCAGACGGAAAGTCGTCGTGGTAGCAACTGGTAGTTGCCGTAGCTGGCGCGGTGCGCGGCAAGCGCAAGCCGGCCATCCGGATGACTGCCGCAGATGATCCGGATACGTGAAATTGTGCGCTCCGCATCGAATTAACGTGCATGAGGATCCGGCGATGACCGTTCAAACGTCAAAAATAACTCCTATGCATCAAAGCATTACGGATATTTGTTCACTTTTTGACGTCTGTACATTTTTTGTGTACGCTGGCAAAGAAGTGAACAAGCGATCGCCCCTGATGCCCGAGAACGCCCCCCTCCCGATGTCGGAACAGCATGTGCTCGACGAAGCCTGCGCCGCGTTCGAACGCGCGACCCGGCGCTTCAGGGCGCGGCCCATGCGCGTGCCGGCCGCGTATAAGGCGCGTGCCGACGCGATGATCCGCTTCGACGTTGCCGGGCAGGCCTTCGAGATGCCGGTCGCCGTGAGCCTGCGCGTCGAATCGCTGCCGGGCGCACTCGCGGCCCGCCCCCCCCCCCCCCCCGCTACCCCGATGCCCGGCGAACGGCCGCTGATGCTGATCGCGCCGCATCTTTCGGCCGAACTGGCCGCCGGCCTGACCGACCAGGGCATCCCGTTTCTCGACACCGCCGGCAACGCATGCCTGATTCAGCCGGAGGCGACCGTGATGATCGCGGGCCGGCCGAAGCCCGCGCGCGCACCGCGCCGGCAGGCGTCGCGCGCGACGACGCCGAAGGGACTGGCCGTGATGTTCGCACTCGCGACGCAGCCGGGCCTCGTCGCGCAGCCGTATCGGGGGATTGCCGCCGCGTCGGGCGTCGCGCTCGGCACGGTCAATCTCGCGATGGACGATCTGATCGCGCGCGGCCTCGTCGGGCAGCGCCGCAACGGCGAGCGCCTGCTTCCCGACTGGCCGCGCTTCGTGCAGGAGTGGGTCGCGCTGTACCCGAGCCGCTTGCGCGCGAAACTGTCGAGCCGACGGTTTGCCGGCCTCGCACCCGACTGGTGGCGCGGCTTCGATTTCGCATCGTTCGATGCGCGGCTCGGCGGCGAACCGGCGGCCGACCTGCTGACGCACGACTTGAAACCGGCCGCGATCACCGTCTATACGCACGGCGCGGTGTCGAACCGCCTGCTGCTCCAGGCCCGCCTGCGTCCGGACGAGCGCGGCGACGTCGAAATCCTCGAAGCGTTCTGGCCGCGCTCGCCTGTGCTCGACTGGCGCGAGCAGGATGTGCCGCTCGTGCCGCCGCTCCTGATCTACGCGGATCTCGTCTCGTCCGGAGACAGCCGCAATCTTGCCGCCGCCGAACGGATCCATGACCGATACCTCGCCCATCCGCCCGCTTGAAATCGATGCGCGCCGGCCGCTCGAGCCGGCGGCGGTCGCGCTGCTGCAAGCGGTCGGCAGCGCCTGCACGCGCCTCGACGCGGCGTTCGTCGTCGCCGGCGCAACCGCGCGCGACATCCTGATGTGGCATGTACACGGCATCCGGCCGGTGCGTGCGACGCGGGATGTCGACGTCGCGGTGTGCGCGGTGAGCTGGCCGTTCCACGAGCAGCTCGTCGATGCGCTCGTCGCGACCGGGCAATTCACGCGCGCGCCGAAGCAGCAGCAGAAACTGCTGTTCGAAAGCGGAACGCACGGTTTTCGCACGGAGCTCGATCTCGTGCCGTTCGGGCCGCTCGAAACGCCGCCGGGCGAGATCGCGTGGCCGCCGGGCGGCGAATTCGTGCTGAACGTGCTCGGGTTCCAGGAGGCGGTCGACACGGCGCTGCCGGTGTCGATCGACGCGCGCACCGTGGTGCCGGTGGCCAGCCTGCCGGCGCTCGCGCTGCTGAAGTTGCTCGCATGGAAGGACCGGCGCGCGCGCCAGAACAGCGACGCGTACGACCTGCTGTTCCTGCTGCGCAATTATCACGACGCCGGCAATCGCGAGCGCATCTGGGACGCCGCGCCGGACCTGCTCGAGACGCATGCGTTCCAGCCGGGCCTCGCCGCCGCCGCGCTGCTCGCGCGGGATGCGAAGCGGATTGCTTCGCCGCACACGCGCGACGCCATCCGCGCGCTGTTGTCCGACGCAGCGACTTACGCGGCGCTCGGCCAGGATCTGCTGGCACGCGCGTTCGCGCAGTTGCCGGGCGAATTCATCGATGACGCCGACCGGTATCTCGACGCGTTCCGCAACGCGTTCCTCGTCGATCCTCCCGCGCCGCACGCGTGACGCGCCGCTGCGAAACAGCAACGTCATCGCGCTTTCGCCGCACTGCGCTCAGGCCGCCCAGTCTTCGAGCGACAACCCGGCGACACGGCCGAATTCGCGGCCGTTGTTCGTGACGAGTACCGCGCCGGCCGCGATCGCGTGCCCGGCGATCGACGCATCGTTCGCGCCGATCGGCGTGCCGCGCGCGGCGAGATCCGCGCGAATCGCGGCCGTTGCGTCGACGGCCGCCGTATCCCACGACAGCACGCCATCCAGCCGCGAAACAAACGCCGTCACGAGTTCCGCATGCTTCGGCGACGCCTTCCTGCCCACGGCCCCGAACCGCATTTCGGCATAGGTGATTGCCGACACGACGATCCGGTGCTGAGCGTTGACGCACGACTGCAGCCGCGACAGCACCACGGGCGGCCGCTCGCGCATGATGAACGAACAAATGTTCGTATCGAGCATGTAGAGCGTGGTCACCGGCCGGACTCCGTCGGCGCGCCGGCATCGCCGGACAGGTCGAAGCGGCCGGATTCGATGACGGCCGGGCGTTCGGCGAGGAAGTCGGCGTCGGCCAGCGGTTCGTTCGCGAACGACAGCCACGTGGGGCGCACGGGGCGCAGCAGCAGCGTGTCGCCCTCGCGGCGGATCTCGAGTTCCGTCACCCCCTCGAACTCCATGTCCTTCGGGATGCGGATTGCCTGGTTACGGGCGTTCTTGAAAATGGAAACGGTGCGCATGAGCCACTCCATGGGAGTACGATGCGCCCATTTTAGACATATGTCGGCATATGTCAATTTGAGGGGATGCGAATCGGACGTCGCGCCCCACGCTGTCGCGGGTGTTTTTGCCATGCTGCCAGCCTGTCGTCGATGAGAAGAGCGATTCATTCTTCACGACGCAGGCCGCGCGGTCCATATCCCGGATGGCCAATACAGGCGCGATGCACGGCCGCGCGCAGCGTCGCGCCGACGCTGCGCGCCCGCCCCGTCACGGCAACCGGAAAGTGTCGAAGAATGTATCGCGCTCGATCACGGTGAGCGCCGCGCGCTTGTGCGGGAAGTCGAATTCCTTCAGCGTATAGAACCCGAGCCGGTGCATGTACGCGATGTGCCGCACGTGATCGACGCGCGGCTCGCCGACGAGCCGCTGCGTGCGCGGTTCGTCGACGAACATGTAGTGCAGCACCCCGCTCCACCACGCATGCAGCTTGCCCGCGCTCTGGAAGCGCGAGTCGCCGATCAGCAGGTGCAGCCCGCGATCGTAGTCGTGTGCGTCGTAGAACGGCGCGAGGCGGTCCTCCTTCGCCCAGTAGAACTCGAAATAGCCGAACGGCGTGTCGTCGAAATAGCCGATCATCGGGTGCATGTGCGGATCGGCGAGCCGCTCGGCGAGATACGCCGCATGCTCGTCGCGCGTACCGCGCTGGTCCCAGAACTGCGCGACGCGATCGAGGTTCATCCAGCCGCTGAACAGGTCCGCATGCGCATCGATATCGACGGTGCGCAGGCTGAACGTCATCCCGACCTGCGGCATGGTGCGCGCGTAGATCTCGCCGGCCGGCGACGGCGGCCGCACCGGATGCCGGTGGCCGTTCGTGATCGCGTAGCGCAGCGGCATCCCGCTCGACGCGGGCGCCCTCAGCCACGGCCGCGGGTTCTGCCAGAACGTCGTGCGCGACACGTTCAGGCGCAGCGTGTCGCCGGCGACCTGCGCGCCGTCGATCACGCCCTCGCGCACCGCGCGCGCCACGTACGACGCGACGGCCGCCGCACTGGCGCCACCGAGCGGCACCGAGATCGTTGCCGCGTCGTACCGCGTGTCGGTGTTGAACAACGGGACGAACGCCGCGAGCAGCCAGTCCGGCGAGTCGTCGGGATGCCATGCGTCGAGCGTGTGCTCGGCGACCTGCGTCGCCTGGCCATGCGCGGCGCCGTCGAGCGCGGCGGCCACCTCGCCTTCGACGGCATCCGCGGCGCCGGCCGGTTTCGTCAGCGTGTCTTCCATCACAGTGCTCCCGCGTCGTGGCGGTCGGCGAGCACGTGAAGCCCCCGCTCGAGCGCCGGAAACAGGCTGCGCTGGAAGTTGTTCCAGCGCAGTTCGAGAATCGTGTCGTCCGGCGCGATCGGCGTGTCGAGCACGTCGCAGATCACCTCGCCGGAATCGATGCCGTTGTCGACGTAGTGGAACGACGCGCCCGTCATCGTCACGGGTTCGACCGACGACGTCGCGCCGCTCGCCCAGTCGACCCGTTCGCCGCGCGCGCCGTGCAGCGCGTCGAGCGTCGCCCACGCGCCGCGCCGCTGGTACGGCGAATCGTCGGCCGTGATGCCCGGGTGGATGTTCGCGATGCGTCGGTGAAAGCGCGCACCGGGCCGCACGAGTTCGTCGAGGATCACGAGCAGCCCGTCGAGCACGACGACGTCGGCGTCGAGTTCGAGCAGGCGCTCGAGCAGGCGGCGCTCGAACGCCTGTTTGCCTGCCACCCGTTCGCGCGCGTCGCGCGGCAGCCGCCGGTACGTCGACGGAATCGAGCAGAACAGTTCGTCGACCGGCCGGCCCTGCACCGTCAACCCTTCCGGCAGGATCCACGGCCGGCCCGGCGTGCGCGCGAAGCCGTAGTCGGCCACCTTCGCGCGGTCGGCCGGCGAACCGTCGTCGTCGTCGACGATCACGCCCTTGAGCGTGTAGCGCTCGCCGAGCGGCGAGTCGTTCAGGCGCTCGACGAGGAATTCGAGCGGCGCCTTCATGTAGCGCGTGCCGCCCTGATAAGCGACCGGCTGGCCGGCGCGATCGGCTGCGCCGTTGCGCAGCGACTGGATGTAGACGAGATTTTTCTTCGGCATGGATGCGTCGTGGAAAAAGCGGACGAAGGCGCCGCGGCCCGGCCCGCGCCAGCCGCGAAGGCCGGCCGGCGGGCCGCGGCGCGCAACGTCACCAGTTGTATTTCGCGGTCGCGATCACCGTGCGGTCGGTGCCGAAAACGCAGACGTTGGCCGACTGGCAGCCGCTGATGTAGTGGCGGTTGGCCAGGTTCGTCCCGTTCACGGCAAAGCGCCAGTTACGCGTGTCGTAATGCACGCCCGCGTCGAACAGCGTGACGCTCGACACCGTCAGCGAGTTGTCGGCCGCACCGGCCGACGCGCTCTGGTAGCGCACGCCGCCGCCGAGGCCGAAGCCCGCGAGCGGCCCCGTGTGCCACGTCCAGTCGGCCCACATCGACGCCATCTGGCGCGGCCGCGGAATGTCGACCGGCCAGTTGTTCAGCGATACGTCGTTCGCCTTCACGTTCTTCACGTCCTGGTATACGTACGACGCGATCAGCGACAGGTTCCGCGTGACCTTGCCGGTCGCGCTCAGCTCGATCCCGCGCGAACGCACTTCACCTGTTTGCACCGACTTCGTACCGGTCGTGTCCTGACTCGGCAGCGCCGGCGTGATCCCGTTGGTCTGGTTGATCTGGTAGATCGCCGCGTTCAGCATCAGGTTCTTGCCGGGCGGCTGCCAGCGCAGGCCGGCCTCGATCTGCTTGCCGCGGGTCGGCTGCGGCAGCCCGCCGCCGAGCAGGTTCACGCCGATCAGCGGATTGAACGACGTCGCGTAGCTGACGTACGGCGACAGCCCGTAGTCGCCCTGGTACGTGAGGCCGACGCGGCCGGTGAACGCCGTGACGTCCGCCTTCGTCGACGTGCCGCCCGCGCGGTCGTCCATCCGCATGTTGACCCAGTCCTCGCGGCCGCCGAGCGTCAGCGTCCAGCGGTTCCACTTGATCTGGTCCTGCGCGTACAGGCCGAACGTGTTCATCGTCGTGTACGTGTTGGTGCGGAACGTCGACGCCGGATCGAACACCGCCGTCGTCACCGGCGTGTACACCGGGTTGTAGATGTTCAGCGGCGACGCCGCGGCGAGCCATTCGCTGTCGGTCGCGGTCTGGCGGTTGTACTGGAAGCCGAGCAGCAGCGTGTGCTGGAGCGGGCCCGTCGCGAAGCGGCCTTCCACGTTGTTGTCGATGTCGAAGCGGCTGTAGTTCATCTGGAACACGCCGGCCCAGCGCGACACGTCGGTCGTGCTGCCCTCGACGAAGCCGTTGCCGAACACCGAGCCGTTGTCGAGCGACAGGTGCATCAGGCGCACGTTCTGACGGAACTTCCACGCCGAACTCAGGTTCTGCTCGAACTGGTAACCGACCGACCACTGCTTCTTGCGGTAGTAGTTGAAGTTCGGGTCGCCTTCGTACACGTCCTTGTTGATCTGCCCGTTCGGGTTCGGCAGCACCGTGCCCACCGCCGGCAGGAAGTTCGACGAGATGTCGCCCCAGTCCTGCAGGTACGTCGCGGACAGCGTCAGCGACGTATCCGCGTTCGGGCGCCAGCGGAACGATGGCGCGAGCGCGACGCGCTGGTCGTTGTTCGGGCCGGTCAGCGCATTGCCGTCGCGCGCGACGCCGACGAACCGGTACGCGTACTTGCCGTCGGCATCGAGCTTGTCGCCGACGTCGATCATGAACTGCTTGCGCGCATAGTTGCCGATCTGCACCCCGGCTTCGCGCACGCGCTCGCCGTCGGCGAGCTTGGTCTGCACGTCGACGATCGCGCCGGGATCGCCCGCGCCGTACAGCACCGACGTCGGCCCGCGCAGCACGGTGATGCTGTCGATCATGTACGGATCGACGCGCCAGCTCGCGAGGTTGATCGTGTTCGGCACCTGCAGCCCGTTCACGTAGGCGGTCGGCGTGAAGCCGCGCAGCGCCGCGTACCAGTCGGAACGGTTGTCCGAACCGTACGACGAGAAGCCCGGCACGTAGCGCAGTGCCGCGTTCACGTCGGTCGCGCCGGTCATCTCGATCTGCTGCGCGGTGACGACGTTGACCGTCTGCGGGATCTCGTTGATCGGCGTGTCGGTCTTCGTGCCGGTCCTGCTGCGCTTCGCGACGAGCCCGACGGTGCCGTCGCCTTCCGAGGCCGCGTTGACGGTGATCGCCGGCAGCGTGCCATTCAGCGTGCCATTCGGCGCGCCGTTCGTCGTGCCGTTCTGCGCACTGCTGGCCGACGCCGCGGCGCCAGCGTTTACGGCCGGCGCCGTCTGGGCGTAAGCCTGCCCCGCCGCAGCCGCACCGAACGCCACGCTCGCCGCGGCTGCGATCGCACGCAAACGCGTGCCTGTTGCCCACTCCATCTTTCTCTGCTCCACTTTTTTCATGCGGTCTCCGACCGCGCCTTTGTCAAAGAGCGAAAGCCATCCGGCCCGCGCTCACCCCGTTTTCCTGTCGTTTTTCGTGCGACTCCCGGGCCGCGCCATCGTCATGGGCGGGCGCGAGCCCGTCTTCGAGCGACGCGCAGATCTCGTCCGCGCGGCGCGCCAGTACCGACAGCAGCGTGTCGGACAATCCGTGGCTGTCTTCGCAGCAGCCTTGCAGGTAGATGCGCGGCGCGAAGTGCTCGGGCGTCGCGAGCAGATAGTCGCGCGTCACGTCGCCGCGCGTGAGCGCATCGCCCAGGTGCGGTGCGAGCCCTTCGAGCAACGCCGAATGCGTGTCGCGGCGGTAGCCGGTCGCGAGCACGAGCGCGTCGAAGCGTTCGACGCGCGTGGCGCCGCTCATCCGGTCGCGCAGCGTCAGCTCGATGCGGCCGTCGCCGGTGCGCACCGCGGCCTCGATCGCGCTGTTCGCGAGCAGCGCATGACGCGGCGTGCCGTCGATGCGCTGCAGGTACAGCATTTCGTAGATCTGCTCGATCAGCGGCCGATCGACCACCGCGTAGTTGGTGTCGCGATAGCGCTCGAGCAGCGCGCGGCGCGCGTCGTGCGGCTGCGCATAAACGACGTCGGTGAACTCGGGGCTGAAGATCTCGTTGACGAACGGGCTGTCGTCGGCCGGCTTCAGCGCACCTGCGCGCATCACGAGGCTCGCGTCGACATGCGGGAAGCGGCGCGCGAGGTCGATGAACACCTCGGCCGCGCTCTGCCCCGCGCCGATCACCGCGACGCGCCGGCGTTCGCCGTCCGGCGACGCGACGAGCCGGTCGATGTCGGTCAGATACGACGACGAATGGATCACGCGGTCGCGGCCGAGCGCGGCGAACGCATCCGGAATCGCCGGTGTGCCGCCGACGCCGACCGACAGCGCGCGCGTGACGCGCTGGCGCTCGCGGCCCGCGGCATCGCGCGACAGCACGCGCAGCGCGTCGATCCGCGCGCCGTCGCCACGCACCGGCTCGATCGCCAGCACGGTCTCGCTGTAATGGACGCGGTCGTCGAATGCATCGGCGACCCAGCTCAGGTAGTCGTGGAATTCGACGCGGGTCGGATAGAAGTTCTTCAGGTTGACGAATTCGTTCAGGCGGCCGCGTTCGAACAGGTAGTTGATGAACGTGTAGCGGCTTTTCGGATCGCGCATCGTGACGAGATCCTTCAGAAACGAGATCTGCATCCGGCAGTCGTCGAGCAGCATCCCGCGATGCCAGCCGAATTCCGGCTGGCGCTCGACGAAGCAATGGGCGAACGTGCGTGCGCCGGCGCGCTCCGCGAGGCGAATGGCCAGCGCCAGATTCGACGGCCCGAAGCCGACGCCGATCAGGTCGAATACGGTTTCTCTCTGCATGTCTCAGCTCCCTTGTCGGTGAATCCGGCCCGTCAGACGTGACGGCCGGAGAAGAACGTCTCGCGCAGCGTGCGCATCCACAGCGGCTGCGCGTCGGCCAGCGCGAGACGGCGCTGCCGCGCGAAGCCATGCCGCGCGAGAAGGTCGGCAACCCGCGCGTGGCCGGCCGGAACGGCACAGCCGACCGCTTCGGTACGCGAGTCGTCGAGAAACAGGTAATGAACGACGGACGGCAGCCAGCCCGCCACGCAATGCGGGCCGCGCCAGCGCGATTCGCCGACCAGCATCCGCAGCCCGCGGTCGTAGTCGCGCGCCGCGACGTGCGGCGCGAGCGCGTCTTCCTTCAGCCAGACCGCCTCGAAGTACGCGAACGGCTCGCCGTCGAAGCAGCCGACGAGCGGCGTCACGTGCGGATCGGCGTCGGGTGCGGCCCCTTGCGAGCCGTTCTCGCCCGGCTGCGCGCCCGGCCAGCCGTCGCGCACGCGCGGCTCGTCGAACCAGCGCGCGAGCCGCACGGTGTCTTCCGCCGGCTGCCAGCCGCGCAGCGTGAAGCGCACGCCGAGCGCCGGCAGGTCGCGTGCGTAGACGTCGCCGCGCGGCGCCGGCGGCCGGCGCGGATGACGTCGGCCGTCGGTAAGCATCGGCAGCGTCGCGCACGGCAGGTGCGTGCCGACGAGCCACAGATCGGCCTGCTGCGCCCAGCCGTCGCGCATGCAGCGGCCGCCGTCGGCGAGCACGCCGCTCGCGCGCAGCGCGTCGAGCGCGACCGCCGGCCATGCGGCCGGGTCGAGCCGGATCGCCGCATGGTGCGCGCCGTCCGAAAATGCCGCGGACAGCGCGGCCAGCAGCGCGCGCCGCTGGTCGGCCGGCGCCGCACGATGGTTGTATGCGACGAGGCGCAGCGTGCCGTCGTCGGCGAGTTGCGCGCGCAGCAACTGCGCGCCGATGCCGTGGCCCTGCGCGACGCGGATCTCCGTGCCGTCGCGCGCGGCGAATAGCCCGTCCGCGAATGCCAGGCGGCACGTATCGGGCATCGTGAATCCGTCGGGACGCACTTCAGCCAGCATGGCGCTCCTCCTGTCCCGTTTCCGCGCGTGCATCGAGCCGTGCGCCGAGTGCCGCGAGCGTCGGCGACGCGAACACGTCGGCGACCGTCAGCGCGTGACCGGCGCGGCCGGCCGCGTCGACGAAGCGCACGACGTCGAACGACGTTGCGCCGGCTTCGAACAGGTCCGCGCCGGGCTCGGGCGCAGCCGTCGCGAACGTGTCCGACCACAGCGCCGCGAGCACGGCAGCCGCGTGCGACGGCGCGTCGGCCCGTGTTTCCCCGCTTGCTTGCACGCTGAAGGCCGCATCCGTGACCACACGCGTATCGGGCGCGCCGAGCGCCGCCTCCGACGCGCCGGCAAAACGCGCGACTTCGTCGTGATAGAGATCGACGAGCGCATCGACGAAACCGCGGTCGAGCAGCTCGTCCGCATACGAGAACGCGGCACTCACGCGGCCGTCCGGATGCTCGACGACGTCCAGCTCCAGCGTGAACACGACGCGATGGCGCACATCGTCGAATTCGGCAAGCGACAGGCCGGCCCAGTCGCGCGCGGCCGCACCCGTCGGGCGCAGGTAGTTGAACATTACCTGGAACAGCGGATTGGCCTGCGCAGCACGCGGCGCGCGCAGCGCCGCGACGACATCGGCGAACGGCACGTCGGCATGCGCATACGCGGCCAGCGCCGTATCGCGCACCTGGGCGAGCACGTCCGCACGGCGCGCGGCCGGGTCGATCCGCGTGCGCACGACGACCGAATTGATGAAGAGGCCGAGCGCAGCGCGTGCCGCATCGCCCGTCAGCTCGCGTGTCGACGCGAGCACGCCGACCGGCTGGTCGGCCGCGCCCGTCGCGCGGAACAGCGCGGTGTTGAGCGCCGCGTGCAGCAGCATCGGCAGCGTCGCGTGCGCGGCCGACGCGGCGTCGCGTGCGGCGCGAATCAGCGACGCGTCGAATTCGAACGCGATGCGTGCCGCGCGCCATTGCGGCACGGCCGGCGCGTCCGCGCGCTGCGGCAGCACGCGCGACGGCAGATCGGCCAGCGCATCACGCCAGTATGCGACGCGGGCCGGATGGCACGGCGCGGGCAGCACGAGCGGTACGGCCAGTTGGGCGGCCAGTTGGACGGCTTCGTCGACCGGCACGTCGCCGCCGCGCACGCGGGTGACGTAGCGTGCACGAACGGCATCGAGCCACAGTTCGATCGATTCGCCATCCGACACGATGTGATGGATCGTCACCGACAGCACGTGGTCGTCCGCGCCGAGCCGCAGCACGCGTGCACGCCACAGCGGCGCATCGGCGATGAGGTCGAACGGCGCGAGCGCATCGTCAGCGGTCAACGCCGCCGCGCGGGCAAGCGCACCGGGTTGCGCCGACAGGTCGACGACCGGCAATTCGACCGTCGCCGCCATATCGATCCGCTGGCCCGGCAGCGCGCCGTCGCGAGCGACGAGCCGCGCGCGCAGCGCCGGATGCACGGCCGCCGTATCCGAAAACGCGGCACGCAGCGCATCGATGTCGAGCGGGCCGCGCACGCGCAGCGCGACCGGAATGTTGTACGCGGCGCTGTCCGGCTGCGCGCGCCACAGGAACCACAGGCCGAGCTGCGCGGGCGACAGCGGCCACACGCCGTTCGCATCGGGTTTGGCCACCGCGACGCCCGGCGCCGCGGCGCCGGCATGCGCGGCGCGCGGCGCGTCGGCCACCTGCAGCGCGTACTGCGCGAGCACGGGTGCCTCGAACAGCGCGCGCACCGGCACGTCGCGGCCGAGCCGTTCGGCCACGCGCGTCGCGACGCGCACGGCGGCGAGCGAATGACCGCCGAGATCGAAGAAGTGATCGCCACGGCCGACGCGCTCGAGATTCAGCACGTCGCACCAGATCGCCGCGAGCGCGGTTTCATCGCCGTCGCGCGGCGCCTCGTACGCACGTTCGACGCGCACGGGCGCCGGCAGCCGCGCCCGGTCGACCTTGCTGTTCGCGTTGCGCGGCAGCGCGTCGAGCACGATCAGTTGCGCGGGCACCATATAGTCGGGCAGCGTGCGGCGCAGGTGCGCGTCGAGCGTCGCGGCTTCGACGGGCTGCGCGGCCGCCTGTGCATCGGCGGTCAGTTCCACATATGCGACGAGCTGCGCAAGCGCGCCCTGCCCGTGCACGACCGCGCACGCTTCGCGCACCGCATCGTGCGCGGCAAGCTGCGCCTCGATTTCGCCGAGCTCGATGCGCAATCCGCGCAGCTTCACCTGATGATCGACGCGGCCGATGAAGTCGAACACGCCGTCCGCGCGGCGTCGCACGAGGTCGCCGGTGCGGTACAGGCGCGCGCCCGCTGCGCCGTACGGATCGGGCACGAAACGCTCGGCGGTCAGCGCCGGGCGGTCGAGATAACCGCGCGCGACGCCGATCCCCTCGCCGCCCAGATACAGTTCGCCGATCACGCCGACCGGCAGCGGATGCAGCCGTTCGTCGAGCACGTGTGCGGTACGCGCGCCGACCAGCGTGCCGATCGGCAGATATGCGGCGTCGCCGAGCTTCGCGAGATCGTCGCCGGGCCGGAACATCCACAGCGTCGGCGTGATGACCGTCTCGGTCGGGCCGTAGCCGTTGACCACGCGCACGTTCGGCAGCGCGCGGCGCAGCATCGCGAACGCCTCGCGCGACGTCGCCTCGCCGCCGACGGTCAGCGAACGCAGCGTCGGCGGTGCGCCGTGCGCGAGCGCCCATTCGGCGAGCTGCGCGGCGCAGCCGGGCGGCACGTAGGTCATCGTCACGCCGTCGCGGACCATCATCGCGCAGGTCTGCGCGGGCGGCCACAGCACGTCGGCCGTCACGGACACGGCGGCGCCCGACATGTATTGCGAAAACCAGCCTTCGTGCGCGCCGTCGAAGTTGACCGACTGGAACAGCAGGAACACGTCGTTCTCGCCCGCGCCGTAGCGCTCGGCAATCGCCGCGCAATGCAGCGCGAACGACGCATGGTCGACGATCACGCCCTTCGGCTTGCCGGTCGAGCCCGACGTGTAGATCGCATAGGCCGCATGACCCGGCAGCACGTCGGGCAGCGCGACGCCGGCGGCTTCGTCGAGCGCATCGATTTCATCGGCGCGCCACACGCGCAGTTCCGGCAGCTCGGGCAACGACGCGGCGCTTGAGCCATCGGTCAGCACGTGCGCGATGCTCGCGTCGCCGACGATCTGCGCGAGCCGTTCGCGCGGATGGGCCGGATCGAGCGGCACGAACGCGGCGCCGGACTTCAGCACCGCGATCAGCGCGACGAGCAGGTCGACCGAGCGCTGCAAAGCAACGCCGACGCGCATCTCGGGCCGCACGCCTGCCGCAACGAGATGACGCGCGAGGCGCGCCGCGCGTGCATCGACTTCGCCGCGCGTCAGCGCACGATCGATATCGGCAACGCCGCGTACGTCGGGCCGCGCATGCGCATGCGCGGCGATGCGCGCATGCACGGGCACGAACGGTTCGACTTCGGTCGCGCCCGCCGGCGCGTTCCACGCAAAGAGCTGTGCGCGCTCGCCGGCGGGCAGCCAGTCGAGATCGCCGACCGGCAGGTCGGGCCGCGCGAGCGCATCGGCGAGCAGCGTGACGAAGCGCGCGGCCAGCCGTACGATCGCGTCGGCATCGAACAGGTCGAGCGCATAGATGAACGCGGCGTCGAACGTACCGTCGGGCGTTGCCTCGACGGCGAGCGTGAGATCGAATTTCGCGGACGGCGTGCCGGACGGCAGCAACGCGGCGGCTGCCGCGCCGAGTGCCGGCAGCGCGCGGCGCTCGCCGTAGGCTGCCATCACCTGGAACAGAGGATGGTGGCTCGCGCTGCGCGGCACGCCGAGCGCATCGACCACCTGCTCGAACGGCACGTCCTGGTGCATCTGTGCGTCGACGAGCGCGCGCTGCGTGCGCGCGACCAGCGACGAGAAATCGCCGTGCGCAGGCACGTCGACGTCGATCGCCAGCGTGTTGACGAAGAAGCCGATCAGGCCGGCGACTTCCGCGCGTTCGCGGTTTGCAGCCGGCACGCCGACGCAGATCCGCGCATCGCCGGTCGCACGCGCGAGCAGCGCATCGAGCGCGGCGAGCAGCAC
The DNA here is from genome assembly GCF_049805555.1 of Burkholderia sp. DN3021. Lineage (NCBI taxonomy): Bacteria > Pseudomonadati > Pseudomonadota > Betaproteobacteria > Burkholderiales > Burkholderiaceae > Burkholderia > Burkholderia sp. DN3021. Next base: position 34,032 of record NZ_JBNCAB010000084.1, read on the forward strand.
CGCGAACGGCGTCGCGCCCGACGCGGCCGCGAACGCACGGAGTTGCGCGCCGACGCGCGCGTCGAGCGAAAACACATGGCGCGCGCCGCGCGCGC